>JBNMPQ010000001.1:0-47404 GCA_051276935.1 Oleispira sp.
AAACTTATAGTGCAAAACCAGAAAGCGTACAACGCGAGTGGTTTATAGTTGACGCAGCCGAAAAGACTCTGGGGCGTCTGGCAACTGAGATTGCTCTTCGTCTAAAAGGCAAGCATAAGCCAGAATACACACCTCACGTAGATACTGGCGATTACATCGTTGTTATCAACGCTGAAAAAGTTCGTGTAACTGGTAAGAAAACGACTGATAAAATGTATTACCGCCACACTGGTTACCCAGGTGGTTTACGTTCTATCTCTTTCGACAAGTTGATCGATCACAAGCCAGAAATGGTTATCGAACAGGCTGTTAAGGGTATGCTTCCAAAGAACCCTTTAGGTCGTGATATGTATCGTAAGCTTAAAGTGTATGCTGGTTCTGAACATCCTCATACAGCTCAACAGCCACAAACTTTAGAGATAAAGGGATAGACCATGGCAACGACTCAATATTACGGTACTGGCCGTCGTAAGACCTCTACTGCACGCGTTTACTTGCGTCCAGGAACAGGCACTATCCAGATCAATAAAAAAGCAATCGACGTATATTTCGGTCGTGAGACTGCTCGTATGATAATACGTCAGCCTTTAGAATTGACTGAAAGCTTAGGTAACTTTGATGTGATCGTAAACGTTAAAGGCGGCGGCAATAGCGGTCAAGCTGGCGCGATTCGTCACGGTATTACACGTGCATTGATGCAGTATGACGAAACACTTCGTCCTGCTCTTCGTGCAGCGGGTTATGTTACTCGTGATGCTCGTGAAGTTGAACGTAAGAAGGTTGGCCTACGTAAAGCACGTAAGAAGCCACAGTTCAGCAAGCGTTAAGATCAAACTTGCGCTACATCAAGAAACGCTCAATGTATTTTACATTGGGCGTTTTTTTTTACCTAAAGCCCCAGCAGTATTAGGGTTTTTTAGTTGTCAGATGGGCGCATTTTTATTACTATGTGCGCCGCTTAGTATATCTAGCTGATGCTGACGTAGGTTTGTATATTATTTACGAGCGCTACTGCGTTAAGCCAAAAATTATAATGATGGGAGAATAGGTGATGAGTCAAGACGGCGTGAATAACAGTCGACGTCTGCTACTCCTGGGTTCGACTGCCGCTTTTGGTGCTGTAGGCGCCGGCTTTGTTGCTGTTCCATTCCTTGCTTCATGGAATCCTAGTGAGAAAGCAAAAGCTGCTGGTGCACCTGCTAAAGTAGACATTAGTAAATTAGAGCCTGGCGCGATGCTCACTGCTGAGTGGCGCGGTAAACCTGTGTATGTTGTACGCCGTACTGAAGAAGTATTGGGTATGCTTGATGGTTTGGCTGATAGTTTAAAAGACCCCGCAAACGGCAATAAAGATCAACAGCCAACTTATGCTGATAATCTACAGCGTTCTCGCGAGCCTGAATTATTGGTTTTGTTAGGTGTTTGTACTCACCTAGGATGTGCGCCAAAATTCTATGCTGAGGTTAAGCCAGAACCCTTTGATGCCGACTGGAAAGGTGGTTTCTACTGTCCTTGTCACGGCTCTCGTTTTGATATGTCTGGTCGCGTATTTAACGGTTCTCCAGCAGGTGATAATTTGCTTGTTCCTCCCCATATGTTTGAAGGTGATAATATCTTAATCATCGGTATTGATGAGGAAACTGCATAATGAGCAAGCAGAAAAGTCCAATCATGGGCTGGATAGACGACCGTCTTCCGGTAACCGTGACTTACGAAAAGCATTTGTCCAAATACTATGCGCCGAAAAACCTTAATTTCTGGTATTTCTTCGGTGTATTCTCAATGATAATGCTTGTTAACCAAATCCTAACGGGTATTTGGCTAACAATGAACTTTACACCCAGTGCAGAGTTGGCTTTTGCATCAGTTGAATACATCATGAGAGATGTGCAGTGGGGTTGGTTATTGCGTTACATGCATTCTACGGGCGCTACCTTCTTCTTTATCGCTATTTACATGCACATGATGCGTGCCATGTTATACGGTTCTTACCAGAAGCCTCGTGAGCTGGTTTGGTTGTTTGGTATGGGGATTTATTTAGCCCTTATGGCAGAGGCTTTCATGGGGTATGTACTTCCATGGGGTCAGATGTCTTTTTGGGGTGCGCAGGTAATTATCTCATTGTTTGGTGCTATTCCTGTTATTGGTGATGACCTTACCACTTGGATTCGTGGTGATTTCCTTATTTCAGGTGCCACTTTAAACCGTTTCTTTGCTCTGCACGTTGTTGCTGTGCCCTTAGTGATTGTTGGCTTGGTAGTGATGCACTTATTGGCTTTGCATGAGGTGGGTTCTAACAATCCTGAAGGCGTCGATATTAAGAAGCATAAAGATGAAAACGGTGCGCCTCTAGACGGCATTCCGTTCCATCCGTTTTATACCGTGCACGATATGGTCGGTATCGTAGTCTTCTTAATCATCTTTTGTTCAGTCATGTTCTTCTTCCCAATGGGCGGTGGTTTCATGCTTGAGTATGCTAACTTCGAGCCCGCTAACGGTCTTAAGACACCCGCCCACATTGCGCCAGTGTGGTATTTCGGTGCGTTCTACACCATTCTTCGAGCAATTCCTGATAAATTACTAGGGGTTATTGCGATGGGGGCTGCGATTGCAATCTTGTTTGTAGTGCCATGGTTGGATAGAAGTCCCGTTAGAAGTATTCGATATAAAGGTATTGTCAGCAAAACATTAATACCTATATTTGGTGTTGTGTTTGCTATCTTAACTTGGTTAGGAACTCAGCCTTCTGATGGTTACTTCTTAGGCTTGGTGAACAATACGACTTTGGCTCGTTGGTTAACGGTATTCTACTTCGGTTACTTTTTACTGATGCCTTTCTATACACGTATGGAAAAAACCAAACCTGTTCCTGAACGAATTACTGGAGGCCACTAGAATGAAAAAAGTTATTGCTCTGTTCGCTTTGATGGCTTCTTCGCTTTCTTATGCAGCCGGTGGTGGTATTCACCTAGACGAACATAAAACAGATTTGAGTGATACTGCCTCTTTGCAGCGTGGCGCTCAAACTTTTATGAACTATTGCATGGGTTGTCACTCTCTAGAGCACGGTCGTTTTAACCGTGTTGCTAAGGATTTGGACATTCCGGAAAATTTAATGCAAGAAAATCTAAACTTTGCGGGTAAGCGTTTTGGTGATCTGATGACGATCGCTATGCGCACTGAAGATTCTAAGAAATGGTTCGGTGCTACACCTCCAGATCTTACTTTGGTTACTCGTGTTCGCGGTGGTGACGGTGATTGGGTATACACTTACTTACGTTCTTTTTACGAAGATAAAAGTCGTCCATATGGCGTAAATAATGCTGCGTACAAAGATGTGGGTATGCCTCACGTTCTTGCGGGCCTACAAGGTACGCAGAAGAAAGGTTGTGCTCCTGTATCTACAGGTTATGATTCTTTAACGGGTAACGAAATCATGGCTGATAGCTGTGAGCTTGAAGAGCCTAAAGAAGTATTGTATCTAGAGGAAGAAGGACAATTAACTCCTAAAGAATACGACAATCTAGTGTATGATTTGGTGAACTTTTTAGTCTACATGTCAGAACCGATCGCCTTAGAGCGTGAACGTCTTGGTTGGTGGGTATTGTTGTTCTTATTTATCTTCCTAATTCCTGTTTACTTTTTGAACAAAGAATATTGGAAAGACATTCACTAATTCGTATTAGAATTAGTTGAGTTACCTTGTACTGCTCGGCGCGGAAACGTGTTCGGGCTGTATTTGTTTTTGAATAGTTAAAATTTATTTAGCTGGGGAATTATATGGGTGTAGTTGCTAAACGTTCTTCAATGACGTTTTATTCGGATGGTACTGATCATTATAGCCATCGTGTGCGCATTGTATTGGCTGAAAAAGGTGTGACCGTAGAAGTTCACGATGTAGACGCTGATAACAAGCCAGAAGATTTGGCTACGTTGAATCCGTATAATTCATTGCCAACATTAGTTGATCGTGAGTTGGTGTTATACCAGCCAAACGTAATGATGGAATATTTGGATGAGCGTTTTCCACATCCACCATTATTGCCTGTTTATCCAGTTGCTCGTGCGGAAAGTCGTTTGTTGATTCACCGCATTGAAAAAGACTGGTGTGTACTTGTTGATACCATCTTCTCTGCGACTGCAAAAGATAAAGACAAGGAAAAAGCGCGTAAAGAATTACGTGAAGGTATGATGACAATTGCGCCTATCTTTAAAGATATGCCTTATTTCATGAGTGACGAGTTCACAATTGTTGATTGTTGTATGGCTCCAATCTTATGGCGTTTGCCAGCAATGGGTATTGAGCTTAGTGGTAAAGCGGTTGAACCTTTGTTCCAGTACATGGAACGTTTATTTGATCGTGAATCTTTTCAAGCTAGCTTGTCGGAAGCCGAGCAGGAAATGCGCGGTTAATCGAGATGACAACAATGACGCCAAGTCGTCCGTATTTAATGCGGGCGCTGAACGAATGGATACTTGAAAACGACTGCACGCCTTATGTGCTGGTTGATGCAGGTATGCCCGGTGTTCAAGTCCCAGAAGATTACATAGATAACGGTCAGATTGTGCTGAACATCAGTATGTCTGCTGTAAAATCCCTGCTGATAGATGATGATGGTTTGTCGTTTAATGCTCGCTTTGGTGGGGTACCGATTGATTTGTACGTGCCAATGGTCGCGATCTTAGCAATTTATGCCAAAGAGAATGGTCAAGGGATGGTATTTGGGAATGAAGCGGGTGCCCCTGATCCCAATAAGCCTCATGAGCCGACTAAGACCAAGCGTGAAGAAAAACCTGTCAAGGCAAGACCTTCTTTAAAAGTGGTCAAGTAGCGTCTTACAGGGATGAGTACAGCCGTTAAGTAGAATACTGTTAGTATAAAAGATACCCCGTGAAATCCGTTCTCTTGGGGTATTTTTTTGTCTGTACTTAAGGTGCAGAGGCTATTGCTTATTGAGCTCCCAGTTATAATCCAGCGTGCTGTAATCAGTAAAGCGACCCGCTTCCATGTTGTATTGAGCGATATATTTTAAAATGCTGGCAGGTTCTTGATCGACTGCAAAATCTTTATCAAACCAATCAAAGATTTTAGAGATATAAATTTCCTCCCCTTTAATGTGAATCCCTTTGTCCGTGTTCGATAGAAAGCTCCGAGTCTGCTCATCCAGTTGAGTATTCAAATTATTGGCAGAGTAGGCTTCCGTCCGTAAATCAGGGCAACTTAAAGATGCGCATACGATGGCAAAATGAATTCTAGGCTCACCCATTTTACGTAAAATCTTATGCTCTATTGTATCTAAACTAACTGTTTTAGTATTCAGCATAGCGGCCGGTTTCTGCCAAACAGGGCTAAACCAAGACCCGATGTCACGGATACTGTGTTTAGGCTTGTGGTCAGTAATCAGTTTAATAGCAAACAGGTTGTAGGTATTGATATAGAAAGCCATTTTCTCTTGCCCCTCTAAATCAGAAGGATTGAAAGCCGCAAGGCGTTCTAGCAGCCCAGAGAATTTAGGGTCTTCACCGATGGAGTCATAGTCTACTAAATTGGTTAAAATTCCAGATCGCTCCTCTTTGACAACATTCTGTTTGAGTAAGGTGCTGTAATCAGACCAGTCAAAGTCAGCTGAGCTGTACTGGCTAACAAAGATTAAGCACAGTAGTAAAATACGCATTTTATGAACTCCAATAGTAATACGACTAATATTTGAAACAGCCAACAGTATAGGTATTACTGGCTGAATTGTCATTGAGCATAAGAGACTCTATTGGTGGGTAAATATTTAAGAGGTATTTACTCGAACCAACAGAACAATAAATTCACATTATAAAAAAGCCGCAGTCTAGAAACTAGAATGCGGCTCAATTATGAAGAAACGACAGGCGAAGCGGTATTAACTCAGTTCGTTGAGCTTTTGCTTTAAAACTTCCATTACAACTTGAGGGTTAACACCCTTAGCCGCTTTACGAGCTGCGCCAATAAATGGCCCAATCGCTTTAGCACGCTTGTCTTCAGGAGTATTCAGATACGCTTCAACTAGCTTAGGGCTGTCGGCTAATACTTGTGCAACCACCGCTTCAATTGCGGAAGTATCGGATACTTGCTTAAGACCTAATTGATCGATGAGATGATCAACATCAGAACCTTTACCCTGCCAAATCGCATTAAAGACTTCCTTCGCGCCATCGTTTGAGATGTCGTTGCCTTTAACACTCTTCAAAATAGCGCCTAACTGCTGCGCGCTAACAGGGATGTCGGTAATGCTGATTTCGTTCTTGTTCAATGCGGCCGATAAATCGCCCATTACCCAGTTTGCAGCGATTTTGTAATCACCTGCAATCTCAGCAGCCACTTCAAAGTAATCAGCCATTTCACGGCTCGCAGACAATACACCAGCGTTATAAGAAGAAAGACCATGCTCAGCTTCAAAGCGTGCTTTTTTCTGTTCAGGCAGTTCAGGCAAGGTCGCTCGAATTGCTTCAACATATTCTTTGTCGATGATCACTGGTAATAAGTCAGGATCTGGGAAGTAGCGATAATCGTTAGCCACTTCTTTAGAACGCATGCTGCGAGTTTCGTTTTTATCGGCGTCGAATAAACGTGTTTCTTGAGTGATGCTGCCACCGTCTTCAAGAATGTCCATCTGACGTACGATTTCAACTTCAATCGCGCGCTCTACGTTTTTAAACGAGTTAACGTTTTTGATTTCTGTACGCGTACCTAGCTCTTCTTGGCCCTTAGGACGCAAAGAAACGTTACAGTCACAACGCATAGAACCTTGCGATAAGTTGCCATCACAAATGCCTAAATACATCACAATGCTTTGCATCTTTCGGAAGTAAGCAGAGGCTTCTTTCGAGGTACGTAATTCAGGCTCAGATACGATTTCGATTAACGGCGTACCACAACGGTTTAAGTCGATGCCCGACTGACCATTAAAGCCTTCGTGAACTGATTTACCGGCGTCTTCTTCAAGGTGTGCGCGCGTCACGTTAATGCGACGCGTCTTGCCTTCACCTAAATCGATATCAATATGACCCATGCCGACGATGGGTTCGTGCAGCTGAGTAATTTGATAGCCTTTTGGCGAATCAGGGTAAAAATAGTTTTTACGATCGAAGACCGACTTCATGCCGATTTCAGCATCGATGGCTAAGCCAAACTTAACCGCCATACGTAACGCTTCTTCGTTAAAAACCGGTAGAACACCCGGTAAACCCAAGTCGTAAATATTGGCTTGAGTATTTGCATCTGCGCCGTATTCAGTACTTGAACCGGAGAATATTTTTGATTTTGTAGCCAACTGAGCGTGAATCTCAAGGCCAATTACCACTTCCCATTCCATGATAGAGTCCTCTTATTTTAAGCCAGTTGGAGTTTTAGTATGCCAGTCAGTTGCATTCTGAAATTGATGTGCGCAGTTTAATAAACGGCTCTCATCAAAGTAGTTACCGATTAGCTGTAGGCCGACTGGAAGATCATTAATCATTCCCGCGGGTACCGACATGCCAGGTAGGCCTGCTAAGTTGGTCGCGAGTGTGTAGATATCTTCTAAATACATGCTGACAGGGTCTTTGCTTTTCTCGCCAAACTTAAACGCTGGGCTTGGAGCAACAGGGCTCATGATTACGTCAACGTCGTTAAACGCGGCCACAAAGTCGTTTTTAATTAAGCGACGAACTTGCTGTGCTTTTTTATAGTACGCATCGTAGAAACCGGCAGACAGTGCGTAAGAACCTAACATTATGCGGCGCTGAACTTCGTCACCAAAACCTTCACTACGCGAACGTTTATAAAGGTCTTCGATATTTTTTGGATCTTCACAGCGATGGCCAAAACGAACGCCATCCATACGCGATAGATTGGCAGAACATTCTGACGGTGCAATCACGTAATAAGCAGGAACACACAAATTGGTATTCGGTAAGCTAATTTCTTTTAGCGTAGCGCCCATTTTTTCGTATTCTTTGATCGCATCTTGAATGGTTTGGGCCATTACTGGATCGAGATCTGCGCTGAAGTATTCTTTTGGCAAGCCAATGGTCATGCCTTGCATAGAATTGTTCAGGTTAGCGCGATAATCAGGTACATCACGCTCGATGCTGGTGGAGTCTTTTTTATCAAAGCCTGCCATTACATTTAACATCATCGCCGCATCTTCTGCTGTGCGAGCAATTGGGCCGCCTTGGTCAAGACTAGAGGCGTAAGAAATCATACCGAAGCGAGATACGCGACCATAAGTTGGTTTGATACCTGTTACGCCGCAAAAAGAAGCAGGTTGGCGGATCGAACCGCCAGTATCAGTAGCGGTGATGCCTGGCGCTAAACGTGCGGCAACGGCTGCTGCTGAACCACCGGAAGAACCACCCGGAACATGCTCTTCGTTCCACGGATTTTTAACAGCCCCGTAAAAAGAACTTTCGCTGGAAGAGCCCATCGCGAACTCGTCCATATTGGTTTTACCCAAAGAGACTGCGCCGACTTGGTTGAAATTATCGGCAACGGTAGAGTCGTAAGGTGCGATGAACTTATCTAACATCTTTGAACCACAGCTGGTGCGAACGCCTTCGGTACAAAAGATATCTTTGTGCGCCATCGGCACACCGGTCCATTCGTTAGCATTGCCCGCAGCACGTAACTCGTCTGCTGCTTTTGCTTGTATTAACGCTTTTTCGTCGGTGACGGTAATAAAACTATTGTATTGGCCGTCTAGATTTTTGATGCGATCCAAAAAATGTTGGGTAACTTCAACACTGGAATATTCGCCGGCTTGTAAATCTTGAGAGATTTGAGCCAAGGTTTTGTTATGCATGATGTGTCCTTAATTCTTAGCTCTATTATTCAACAACTTTGGGCACTAAATAATGACCGTCATCGGTGCTTGGGGCAATCTTCTGAAATTTCTCGCGCTGATTAATTTCAGTCACAACATCGGCACGTAAGCGTTGAACAGCATCCATTGGGTGTGCCATCGGTTCTACGCCATCGGTATCAACGGCTTGTAGCTGATCCACTAAATCCAAAATATTGGATAAGTTGGTTTGAAATTCTGTGATACTTTTTTCGTCTATCTGCAAGCGCGAAAGGTCGGCGATTGCGAGAACCTGATTTGTGTCCAAAGACATGGGGTTGCTCCACTGTTTAAGCAGCTGCTTACCATCAAGGCTAGTTCAGCTTGTTTACCACATTATAAAGGGCATTTTAAAGGCGATAAGTTACCACATATAGTTGCAGGATTTTAGCGCTTATTGATCCAATAATGCATGCGATCAAACTAACTTGGTAATTAATACGCAACTTGTGATATGGGAGCTTGCCGAAAGCCTGTGCCGTTGCTAGAGTTACAGCAATTTTTTGGTAGCGTTCCTTGTCGTCTTGCTCAGGAACACCTTATTTCAGTGAGAATTTGCGAATGTTTAGAAAAATAAGAGGTCTTTTTTCCAGTGATTTGTCTATCGACTTAGGCACTGCAAATACCCTAATTTATGTAAAAGAGAAGGGAATTGTATTGAATGAGCCATCAGTGGTGGCGATTCGATTACAGGGAAATCAAAAAAGTGTTGCCGCAGTTGGAACCGATGCCAAGCGAATGTTAGGCCGAACTCCTGGAAATATTCAAGCGATACGTCCCCTTAAAGATGGTGTAATTGCCGACTTTGAAGTGACGGAAAAAATGCTTCAGTATTTTATTAAAACGGTGCATCAAGACGCTTTCTTAGCACCGAGTCCTCGTGTTGTAGTATGTGTACCTCATGCCGCAACATTAGTTGAGCGAAAGGCCATTCGTGATTCAGTATTAGGCGCGGGCGCACGTCGAGTTTATTTAATTGATGAGCCAATGGCTGCTGCTATTGGTGCCGGCTTGCCGGTTGATGAAGCTCGTGGTTCTATGGTTGTCGATATCGGTGGCGGTACGACAGAAGTTGCGATTATTTCTTTGAGCGGTGTTGTATACGCTGAATCGGTTAAGGTTGGTGGCGATCGCTTTGATGAAAATATTGTTGCTTATGTTCGTCGCAATTACGGCAGTTTAATTGGTGAAGCAACCGCCGAGCGAATTAAACAAGAAATCGGTACAGCTTACCCTGGCGGTGAAGTGCGTGAAATCGATGTTCGCGGTCGTAACTTAGCCGAAGGTATTCCTCGCAGCTTTACATTGAATTCCAATGAGATTTTAGACGCTTTACAAGAGTCGTTAGCGGCAATTGTTCAGTCAGTTAAAGCGGCTTTAGAACAAGCACCTCCAGAATTAGCCTCTGATATTGCTGAGCGTGGCTTAGTATTAACCGGTGGTGGCGCGTTATTACGCGATCTAGATAAGTTGCTAAGTGAAGAAACAGGCTTGCCTGTTTTGGTCGCTGACGATCCACTAACATGCGTTGCTCGTGGTGGCGGTATGTTTTTAGAAAGTGCGACCGATATTCAGCTAGAAATGTTAGCAGCGGATCGATAACGACAAATTGTTTTTTTGAATTCTGCTCAAACGGCTACAAGCGCTATTTTATCGCGCTTTTAGCCTTTTAAACCTTATCCTGTAAGCACTTTCCTTGTATAGTTGACCGATAAAAGGATTGAAAAAGGATCAGGCTATTAAATCCCCTGTTGAAATAACCCCATTACACGCTTCTCGTTTGGTCGGCATTCTTTGTTTGTCTTTTGCTCTCATGTGGTTTGATAACCATAGTCAGCTTTTTAAGCCTGTCCGCTATGCGCTGGGTTATGTTCTTTATCCCCTTCACCAAATTTCTTCTGCGCCTTCCGTACTTGCGGGTTGGTTTGGTGATTCTGCAAGAAGTCGACAACAGCTTGAGCTTGATAACGCAGAACTGTCAGCACGTAATCTTATTCTGGGCCAAAAAATTCAACGTCTTATTTCGCTAGAAACAGAAAATATTGAACTTCGAGAGTTGTTGGGTACTTCTGATCGTATCAGTGAGAGCGTTATTGTGGCTGAATTAGTGGCGGTTGACCCCGATCCTTTCAGTCAGCAAATAGTTATCAATAAAGGCATTGAGGATAATGTTTTTATTGGACAGCCCGTATTGGACAGCCATGGCCTTATGGGACAAGTGGTTGATGTTTTACCTCACAGCAGTCGTGTTCTATTAATTGCTGATTCAAATCATGCAATTCCTGTGCAAGTGAATCGTAATGGTGTACGCGCTATTGCTGTGGGTTCAGGTCAGCTCGGTGAACTTAATTTAATCTATGTTCCTGATACTGCGGATATTGAAATTGGTGATTCGTTAGTAAGTTCCGGTTTAGGTAATCGTTATCCAAGGGGTTACCCCGTTGCTAAAGTCAACAAAATAGAACACTTTCCTGGTAAAGCTTTTGCGGTGGTTACCGCGACACCGAGTGCGCAATTAGATCGAAGTCGTCATATGTTATTGGTGTTCAGCGAGACTGTTAATAATGTGCCTCCTAGAACATTATGGGAGCAAAAATAATGTCTGCTAGAGCGTATTTGTTTTTGATATTCACTCTGGGTGGTGGATTTATTCTGCAGTATTTTCCGTTGGCCGATTTTATGGATTGGTTTGTACCTGAGTGGGTACTCATGATCTTTATTTTTTGGCAACTGCAAGCGCCAAAGTTGATAACTTTCTGGTGGGTGTGGCCGATAGGGTTATTACTTGATGTTCAGCAAGGAATTCAGTTAGGCAGTTCTGTCGTCGGTTTCGCGATTGTTTTGTATGTGCTTCAGCTGATGTATCAGCGCTTAAGAGTTTTTAATGTTGCCCAACAAGCGGGCGTTATCTTCTTATTGTTGTGTTGTTACCAGCTCGTCGTTTACTGGGCAATGGTTGCAACCGGTGACATGCATAAACCTTTAGCTTTGTGGTTACCCGCCTTAGTAAGTGCACTGGTGTGGCCTTGGTTATACCTGCTGCTATCAAGCACTTATCAAAAGTTGAGATGATGCTGTGTCGCAATTTTTAGTATTAGCGTCTACATCACCTAGACGCAAAGAGTTATTAGAACAAATTGGTGTGGTTTTTACTCAATTGAGTATTAACATTACTGAAGATGTCGCTGAGGGAGAGAATCCCGAGCAGTATGTTTTACGCTTAGCAAAAGAAAAAGCAATCGCAGGTTTCAATCTGTTATCCGTCACAGAAAAAGACAACTGTGTTGTCCTAGCCGCTGATACAACCGTGGTATGCAATGGTCAAATATTGGCTAAACCTGAATCATTGAGTCATTCAAAAGAAATTTTAGCCCAACTTTCTGGTTGTGAGCATCTAGTCATGAGTGCCGTTGGTCTTCACAGTAAGGATAAAACCGTACAAAAAGTTGTCACAACTAGGGTGATGTTTCGGAATATATCCGATGCTGAGATTGAAGCTTATTGGCATAGCGGTGAGCCCCAGGATAAAGCCGGTAGTTATGGCATCCAAGGGCTTGGAGCTGTTTTTGTCGAATCTATTACGGGCAGTTATAGCAATGTTGTCGGCCTACCCCTGTGCGAAACAGCGCAGTTACTCAACCAATTCAATATAGCATTTTGGCAATTATGAAAGCAGAGATATTAATAAACGTTACTCCAACAGAAACCCGCGTCACGGTGGTTGAAAATGGAGTGCTGCAAGAGGTGTTTATCGAACGCGAACATCTACGGGGTTTGGTGGGTAACGTTTATAAAGGAAAAGTAGTCAGAGTACTGCCAGGAATGCAGGCGGCTTTCGTTGATATCGGGTTGGAGCGTGCAGGTTTTATTCATGCATCTGATATTATTGGGGGTGATTCTCAAACGCCAATAATGAGCCTATTACACGAGGGGCAGAAGTTAGTCGTACAAGTGACTAAAGATCCTATATCGACGAAAGGTGCGCGTTTAACAAATCAACTTGCAATTCCATCGCGATACTTGGTATACATGCCCGATACCGATCATGTTGGGGTTTCGCAACGTATTGACGGTACTGAAGAGCGTGATCGTTTACGTGCATTGGTTGCAGACAGTATGAAGAATGAAACGCTTACAGGCAAAGGTGGTTTCATTGTTCGAACTGCAGCAGAAGGTGCTGGCGAGGAAGAAATTAATGCCGATACACGCTATTTAAAACGCCTATGGGTCACGTTAGGTGAACGTTTAAAGGGCGCGAAGGCGCCCAGCTTAGTCTACGATGAATTACCGTTGTTTTTACGCACGATGCGTGACTATGCACGCCCCGATATTACGCGCGTATTGATCGATTCAAAAGAAACGTATCAGCGGGTGGAAAAGTTTGTAGAGCAGTTCGTGCCAGAAATCTTACCGCAATTAGAATACTACCCAGGTCCGCGTCCAATTCTTGACCTTTATGGTGTAGAAGATGAAATGCAGAGAGCCTTAGAGCGCAAAGTGCCTTTAAAGTCTGGTGGCTATTTAGTGATTGATCAAACTGAAGCGATGACCACGGTCGATGTCAATACGGGTGCGTTTGTTGGCCGACGTAACCTTGAAGAAACTATTTTCAAAACCAACTTAGAGGCCGCTACTGCTATCGGTCGTCAGTTAAGATTGCGTAATCTTGGCGGTATTATCATTCTCGATTTTATTGACATGATGGATGTTGAGCACCAGCGTCAAGTGCATAGAATGCTTGAAAAAGTATTAGAGAAAGATCATGCAAAAACAAAAATTAGTGGGGTGTCAGACCTTGGCTTAGTCGAAATGACGCGTAAGAGAACACGAGAAAGCTTGGGCCAAATGCTGACAGAAGCCTGCGCTTGCTGCGATGGTCGCGGCACCGTAAAAACCGCGGAAACAATTTGTTATGACATCTTCCGTGAAATATTACGTGAAGAGCGTGCTTACGATGCGAGTCGATATCTTGTTTTAGCCTCTGCAGCGGTGATTGACCGATTACTAGATGAAGACTCTAGCAGCTTGGCAGACTTGGAAGCCTTTATGGGTAAAATAATTAAACTGCAGGTTGAGCCGAATTATACTCAGGATCAGTATGACATCGTCTTGCCTTAACGACTGCGGTTTATCATGAAGCATTGGTTGAGAGCGATCTGGACTCAGCTTTGGCTAACCGGTGTTGTCTGTTTAGTACTGTTGGCGTTGTATACGAGCTTAGGTCGACAGCTGATTCCATTAGTTGAAACCTTAGAAGTAGATATAGAAAAAGTACTCTCTGAGCAACTCGGTGTCGCCGTAGATATTGAGTCACTTTCAGGGGATTGGGTGTGGTTTTCTCCGCGTATACAAGTCAATAATCTTCAGCTGGGCGATCTTCAGCAGGGTCTAAAGATACAGCGCTTAGAAGCTAAGTTGGATGTGAGTGCCAGTCTTTTTTATCGCGTACCGGTATTCGATCAAATTGATTTATACGGCGCGCAGTTGCCCTTCTCTCAAGACAGTCAAGGCAATTGGTATCTGAGTCAATTTTTATTAACTTCAAACGATCAGGGCCAAACAGTGCAAGACTTTTGGTCAGGAGATAAACCACTTTGGTTAGATCTCCTAGGGCAGCAGGGAGAAATCCATCTCTATAACTGGCAAGTTTCTATTCAGGGAAATAATCAGGCTGTAAAAGATATAAACATTTTAGATCTTCGGTTGCGTAATAAGGGTCTGCAGCATTATTTAGAGGGAGAAGTTCAATTAGGTAAAAGCGCTACGCGATTAAAAACACAGTTTGAAGTTGAAGGCGATTTATGGGATTTCAGCGACCATAAAGGAAAAGGGTATCTACAGCTTGCGACTCAATCATGGCAGTCATGGATTCCTGATTATAGTTCTGCTTGGCATTTTGAAAAACTGACAGCGGGTGCACGGTTATGGATTGAAGTCGAAAATGGTCGCATCGATAATCTAGATGGTTATATCGACTTACCTGAGTTTTCCTTATTAAAATTCAATGATGAAGAATCTTCTCAAGACGCTAGCGTCAGAGATATTAGTTTTCGTGATGGCCGTATTACCTTAGCGGGGCGACGCAGTGGCGATGATTGGCATCTTTGGTTTGATACTGATGTTGATTGGTTGTCAGATACTGTTCCGCCAAAACCCCATGGGCGAATTAGTTGGTTACCTAGTATTGAGGGAGGCGTTCAGTTAGCACTTAACGAAATTGATTTAGCGCAAACGGCTTTTTGGTTGGAAGACTTTCAGTTTCTGGAAGAAAAATACCTAAAATATATTACGAACTTGCAACCGACAGGGTTGGTGAAACAAGTCAAAATTAATATGATTCCAGAGCAAGAGTGGCGGTGGGGTGTTAGCCTGGATCTATCCAATGCAAGTATTCAGGGCTGGAAAGGGATTCCCGCGGTCGAAGGATTAACAGCAACGTTAGATTTTGATAATGCAAAAGGTCTGCTACAAACTAAAGGTATTGATACTGTACTGCACTTTCCTGAGCTCTATGATAATGGCTGGCCGTTAAAGGATGTTAAAACGGACATTTTTTGGCAGATTAGCCCAGAGTATTTAAGATTGGTATCCCCCAGTCTGCGTGCAAATTATCAACAAACCCATTTAAACGGTAGCTTTTCGCTGTACACGCCGCTGAAAGAAAACCTGGTAGAGCCGCAGTTAAATTTATTGCTCGGCATTCAAAATTTAAAGTTGGTCGATCAAAAAATCTTTGTTCCTAAAGACGCTGCGGTAGGCGTATCTAATTGGTTAACTGACAACATAAAAGCGGGTCAAGCAACCCAAGCAAGTTTTTTATTTTCCAGCAGCTTAGCATCTGAATTAACGGAAAATAGCCAAACCATTCAGCTTTATGCTGACATCTTAGACGCAGACTTAACTTATTTGCCAGACTGGCCTGAGGTTTCTCAAATAAAAGCCAGCTTAATGGTTGATGTCCCTAATGTTGATGTGTGGATGCATAGAGGAGTAACACTAGGTGGTAAGTTACTTCCCAGTAGTACTCAAATTAAAGTGCGTCGTGATAATGACAATAATACTTGGATGACGTTGCGTGGCAAGCTGACAGGGGATGCTAATGAAGGGATTAAGTATTTTTCTCAAACACCCTTACAGCAACAAGTGAGTGGCGTATTTGATCAGTGGCAAGTACAAGGGGAAATGGAACATGAATTATACGCCCAGGTTCCGTTATCAGAAGGCAATGAAAAGCACGCGTTGAATATTCGCCTGAATAGCCAGCTGGATAATGTCGACGTTAAGATAGCAGACTTAGGATTAGCCTTTGATAACATCACTGGCATGATCGAATTTGATTCTGATTTAGGGCTAACGGCTGACGCATTACAAGCGCAGGCATTTGCAGGGTCCACGACGGTGAATATCTCTTCCACAAAAGAAGACTCCGGATTTGATATTCGTGTTAATGCCGATGGCAACGCTAAAGCAGAAGCGATAAAAGAATGGCTTCCACTCTTCATACTTAAGCCTATTAGCGGTGATTTAAACTATGCATTAGATTTTCAAATTCGTCCTATTGAACGGGGCGGTTTGTTATTAAACATCGCCAGTGATTTACGGGGTATTAATATTGATGCGCCTCTACCGTTTGCCAAAAAAGGCGAACAGGTATTACCTTTTAGTATGTCCGTTAAAAAAGTTCGAGATTTGCGTATAGGTTTCCGTTATGGCGAGTTGGCTAATGGTGTTGTCGCTTTAGAAGAAGGAGATCTGACACGGGGACAGATCTATTTAGGAACAACGCAAACCTACCTACCCAGTGACAGTGGGCTAAGCATCAGAGGAAATATTCCGTACGAAGTGGATGCAAAAGCTTGGTGGGATTTTTGGAATCTAATTAAACCAGACGTTAACAGTACCGTTAATAAAGACCAGAGAGATGCGATTTTAACGCACATTGATTTATCGGTAATGGAAGTAAATGCTTGGCAACAAATGATGGGGCCAACTCACATTACTGGTGATTACAAGTGGAACCAATGGGATTTCAATTTAGACAGTGAACTTTTAAAAGGTAAAATTAATGTACCGGATGACCTAGTCGATAATGAGATTGTAATGGATTTAGAGTACATCCACATGCCGATTACTGGCTACGACCCGAATGATGAAATAAAGTTTGGCGCTGCAGAGGCTATTGATCCATTACAAAATTTTGATCCGTTATTAATCCCTAGTATCGACATGAAAGTAGCTGAGGTCTTTTTAGGGGCTAGTAACTTTGGACGGTGGGACATGACTCTGCGTCAAGAAGAAGGATTGACTAGAATTCATGTTAAAGATTCATTGACGAAACACCTCACGATTAAAGGTGATATTGACTGGCGTAAAGATGCGCAAGGCCACAGTACTCATTTAAATCTATTACGCATACAAAGTGAAAGCCTGGGTGATAGCCAGCGAGCTTTTCGTAAAGTATCATCCATTGAAGCCAAAGAGACTAAGGTCGATGTTGATTTAACATGGCAAGGTTCTCCTGCAGGTTTTAGATATAATACGTTAAATGGTTTGGCCAAGGTAAGTATTAAAAAGGGATTATTAATTAATGATAATGCCGGTGCTTTAAAGGCATTTGGGGTATTGAACTTCAACTCCATTAGCCGTCGTTTGCAACTCGACTTTTCTGACTTATATGAGTCCGGTGTTGTATTTGATATTTTAAGAACCCGCTTGTCTTTTAAAAATGGTGTCGCAACGTTTGTCGATCCGTTATTGATCAATGGCCCTTCCGCTAAATTTCAGTCCAGTGGAACCATTAACTTTAATACCAACGAAATAAATCAAAAGCTTGTGGTTACATTCCCGATCACGAGTAGTTTGCCTTTAGTGGCCGTACTAGCAGGTTTTGCTCCACAAATAGCGGGTGCTATTTATGTCACTGAAAAATTGATTGGAGAAGAGTTGGAACAGTTTACCAGCGCCAGTTATACCGTCAGTGGCACGATCGAAGACCCTAAAATGAAAATCGATCAAGCGTTTGATAATACTCTAGAAGGCAAAGAAAGCCGCAGCTTTAAGGATCGATTATTAGATATTTTTGGTCTAGGAAGTGAGGACGACTAGTATGAAAAAAAATGAATCACAGTATTTGCCAGCAAAATTAGCCGCCGTGCAAATAACGACGGGTCCAGACGTCGAAAAAAACTTACTCTTAGCGGAGCAGCAAATAAAAAAAGCGGCGCAGCAAGGTGCCAATATTATTGCTTTGCCCGAAGTCTTCGCTTGCTACGATAGTCAAAAGTATTTGGCGTTAGGTCAGCAGGAAATAAGTGAACTGGGTAATTTACGCAGTCGAATGTCGAGCTGGGCGAAAACCAATAAGGTTTATTTAATTGGCGGTACTGTTCCTGTTTTAGATTTTCAAACGAATAAGGTTTATCCGCGTTGTTATTTTTATAATGATCAAGGGGAAGAGTTAGGCTATTACGATAAAATTCATTTATTTGATGTGGATATCGATGATGCTCAGGGGCGCTACCGTGAGTCTGATTTGTTTTTATCGGGTAATGATATAAAAGTATTTCCAACCCCTTACGGCAATGTGGGATTAACGATTTGTTATGATCTTCGGTTTCCTTATGTGTTTGATCGTTTGCGTAAAGCGGGGGCTGATATTATTTCTGTGGTGGCTGCATTTACCGAGACTACGGGAAGGGCACATTGGCAGCCATTATTACAAGCCAGAGCTATTGAGCAGCAGTGCTATGTTCTAGCGTCTAATCAGTGGGGACAGCATTATGACAAGCGCCGTACGTTTGGCCATTCGATGGTGATATCACCTTGGGGAGAAATTTTGGATCAACTCCCTACAGGAGAAGGGATAGCAATTGCCAACAGTGACCCCGCAGAAGTTGAACGCATTCGTAGAGAAATGCCGATTGCGAATCATCAGCGCCCGTTGTAATACCGTCGTGTTGATTCGCAATGGAAGAGCGATAATTAATCGTCTTTCTGGTTGTATTGCTCTTTAATCGCTTGGAACAGGTTTTTATAGTTGCTGCCAGGCTTTGGTTGCTCGCCGCTCATTTCTTTCGCTGCATTACGGATTAAAGTCCGTAAATGTTGTCTGTTTACGCTAGGAAATTGCTCAATAAATTCCACAATCGCATCTGGATTTTTAACTAAGCGAGTACGCCACTGTTCTTGCTGACCTGTTACTCGGCCATAGGCTTCTGTAGAAGGGTCTAACAAATCTAGGGCTTCTCTAACCGCTTCAATATCTTCGCTGCGAATGAGTCTGCCAATGTATTGCATATGGCGACGCATGGCTTCATTTTTACCAACACGTTCTGTTTCGCGAACGGCCGCTTTCATCATTTCAGAGAGAGGAAGTTCCATCGCTTTTTTACGGGGAAGGGCGACAATACGCTCACCCAATTCCTGCAATTCTATCATGTCGCGTTTCATTTCTGATTTGCTAACAATCTCGTATTCAATCTCTTCCGCGAACGGATCTTTCTTTTTCTTGGCCATGATAAAGCTGCCTTTTATAAATAAAGTATACTGGCTAAACCTAAGAAGGAGAAGAAACCTACAACGTCTGTAATCGTTGTAAGTATCACGCCTCCCGCAAGTGCAGGGTCAATGCGCTTGCGTTTCAGTATAATAGGCAGTGCCGCTCCGCTAAGAACAGCGACTACCAAGTTAATAATAATAGCAGCGGCAATAATGCCTGCTAATAAGGCGTCGTCAAACCAAAACAATGTTATGCCGGCAATAACAGCAGCCCATAACAAGCCGTTGAAAAAGCCAACCGCTAATTCTCGATTTAATAGCCAGCCTATATTACTGCTACTGATGTGTCCTAATGCTTGACCGCGAATAACCAAAGTTAAAACTTGGCTTCCTGCGATGCCACCCATACTTGCAACGATGGGCATAAGTACTGCGAGCGCCACTAGGCGCTCGATAGTGTCACTGAATAATCCAATGACCGCAGAGGCGATAAAAGCCGTTACAAGGTTGATCCCTAGCCATATAGCACGCCGTCGCCCTGTTTTAAAAGCGGGAGCAAAAGTATCTTCTTCTTCATCCAAACCCGCCATACTCATCATCGAGTGGTCAGCGGTATCGCGTATTACATCAACCACGTCATCAATGGTGATACGACCAATCAGTTTTCCGTGATTATCTATCACGGGCGCTGAAACAAGATCGTGACGCTCAAATATCTTCGCCACATCTTCTTCATCTATCGACGCGTGAATGATTTGAGTATCGGTAGTCATCACTTCACGCACGGTTTGATTTAAGTCACTCACCAATAATTTATTAATCGGTAAAATGCCAATAAATTCCTGACTACGGTTGATGACCAATAAGTTATCAGTCATTTCTGGTAGTGAACGATGACGCCTCAAGTAGCGCAAAACAACGTCTATAGTGACATCCGCACGAACGGTCACGGTATCGGTATTCATTAAGCCGCCAGCGCTGTCCTCTGGGTAGCAGAGCACAGCTTCTAAGCGGCTTCGATTCTCACTGTTCATTCCCCTAAGAACATCGTTACTAACGTGTTCGGGCAGTTGTTGTAATAAATCGACTACGTCATCAGTATCAAGCTCTGATGTGAGGTCGACCAGCTGTTCAGCATCCATCTCATTTAAGAAGTGGGCGCTAATTTCATCGCTGAGGTGCTGAAGGATTTCCCCAGCATTTTCTGTCTCGACCAACTCCCAAAGCATCTTTCTAACTTTGGGTGGTGAGGATTCAATTAGGTGAGCAACTTCAGCGGGTGCTAAACCGATATTGATTGTGCGCTTAACTTCCTGCAGACCTCCACGTTCAAGCGCGGCATTAATGCTGTACAGTTTTGCTTTTGCGCGTTGATTTTGTGGGCCCATAGCGCTGCTCTTATTAAATGGGAATAACAGAAGGGTAATGGCCTTATTCTAGCTGGTAAAGCCTCAGTATGCTATCTGGAGATGTTGGCCGAAGAGAGAATTGTTGTGCTAAGCAGCTGTTTTTTAAGTGATATTCAGTTTTTTTTAAAATACAGGTTATTCTTCTTCATCAAAGCGACGATTAATTAAATCAATAACCGCTTCGCATGCTTGGTCTTGATCATGCCCTTCAATTTCTAAACAAAGCTCAGTCCCTTTGCAAGCGGCTAGCATCATGACGGACATAATGCTTTTGGCATCGGCCATTTGCTCTTCGCGGCCTATTTTAATGTGGCTGGCGAAGGACGATGCGGTTGTCACAAGTTTGGACGCTGCACGGGCATGTAATCCCAGTTTATTTATGATGAGAGTATTGGTTTTAATCATAAATCAGGCAGCTCTCTGTGGCGCACTTGTACATTATCAAACTGTGCAGAAAATAATCGTGTTAAAGCCTCAGAGATAAAGACGGATCTATGATGGCCACCTGTGCAGCCAATGGCCACGGTCATGTAGCTGCGGTTAGCTTGTTCAAAGCTGGGTAGCCACTTTTCTAGGTACTGCTGAATATCACTGAGCATCTCTTTCACGAGCGGTTCTTTGTTTAAGAACTCAATGATCTGAGAGTCGCGACCGTTGAATTGGCGCAAGTTAGGGTTCCAGTAAGGGTTTGGAAGGTTTCTCACGTCAAAAACCAGATCAGCATCAATTGGAATACCGTGTTTAAAGCCAAACGATTGAAATAACAGTGCCATATCGGCGGTTTTCTTATTACTGATACGCAGCTTAATCAAGCTACGTAATTCATGCACGGACAAGTGTGTGGTATCTAAATTTAGATCAGCCAAATCACTAATGGGGTGCAGTAAACCGTTTTCGCTTTCGAGGGCTTCGTCCAGTGAGGTGTCGTTATTGGTCAGTGGGTGTTTGCGGCGAGTGGAACTGAAGCGCTGCATTAACGTTTCTTTATTGGCATCCAGATACAGAACCTCTGCTTTGAAAGGTCCTTTCTCAATACTATTAAGAATAGAGGGAAACTGACTCATATCTTGAGCAGCATTGCGCGCATCTATGCTAACGGCGAGTCTTTGTAAAGACACTTCATTATCAACTTTTGGGCGATATTTTTGTTGCTGTGCTTGTTCGATGAGTGCCGATAATAAGCCAAGAGGTAGGTTATCAATGCAATAGAAACCTTGGTCTTCTAGCACGTTAAGTGCCGCTGATTTTCCTGAGCCAGAACGACCACTGATAATAATTAAGCGCATACCTGCTTCCATGATTGCTCCTTAATTCTTTTAGGCATTCCAAATTGTGTAAATTTAGCCGTTAAGAAATAGCTCTTTGATAAAGATTTTGTGAATCAGCCGAGTTGCGCAACGCTTCGCAATAATCAGCTTGGCTCAGTTTTTGGGCCAGCATACTGAGTGTTTTTAAATGCTCATCTGTCGCTTCTTCGGGCACCAACAAAGCGAAAATTAAATCGACAGGTTGCTTGTCTATCGCGTCAAAGTCGATGGGCTGTTCAAGTTGCAACAGAACCCCGAGTGTTTTATTGCATTGCTTTAAGCGGCAGTGAGGAATGGCAATGCCTTCACCAATGCCAGTGCTGCCCATACGCTCACGATTTAATAAGCGCTCATAAATCTCGTCAGCAGAGCTTTCAGGGATTTGGTCAGCAATAAAGCTGCCTAGGTATTCTAAAACTTTTTTCTTGCTTGATACAGGGGCACTTTTTACGGTGCGCTCCGGGGTCAAGATAGAATCAATCGCAGAGTTCATTTAATGCTTAGCCTTCAATTTTTAGCCTTGACCCTTGTTTCTAGCAACGAGTTTTTCTTTATGCTTGAGTAATTGGCGATCTAGTTTATCGGATAAACTGTCAATAGCAGCATACATATTCGCGTCTTCAGCTGAGGCATGTATATCACTGCCACTGACATGAATGGTGCATTCTGCTTTTTGTACTGATTTTTCTACCGTCAAGGTAATGTCTAAGCTCGTAATGTGATCAAAGTGATGCTCAAGACGTTTGACTTTTTCTTCTGCATATTCTTTCAATGCAGGTGTTAGATCTATGTGGTGACCGCTGATATTAATTTGCATAAGTTACTCCCAGTTTACCTTTGGACTTTCTTTCTACAACAACTATTCTACTAATACAGTCTTTCTACTACAATCTGTCTGTAACCGTTAATGCTTAAACGAACGGTTATTCTAAATACTATAACAAACGTTTACGTTCATTGGACGGTGGAATCATCATCGCTTCACGGTATTTAGCCACAGTACGACGAGCAACCTGAATGCCTTTCTCTCCCAGAATCGTAGCAATTTTATTATCACTCAAGGGTTTTTTCAGCGACTCTTCCGCAAGTAATTTTTTAATCATGGCACGGATAGCCGTAGAAGAGCATTCACCACCACTGTCTGTACTGACGTGGCTAGAAAAGAAATATTTAAGTTCAAATATTCCTCTTGGTGTATGCATGAATTTCTGCGTAGTCACGCGAGAAATGGTTGATTCATGCATTTCTACCGCTTCGGCGATATCGTGTAAGACTAAAGGTTTCATGCCTTCATCGCCGATTTCAAAAAATTCTTCTTGAAACTCAACAATTTTAGTCGCGACCTTTAACAACGTGTCGTTACGGCTCAATAGGCTTTTAATAAACCAACGCGCTTCTTGTAAATTGTCTTTTAAATAGGCGTTGTCTGGGCTGTTATCAGCTCTTTTGACTAACGAGGCGTAATCAGAATTGACCCGTAATTTAGGGGCGATCTCAGGGTTTAGTTCAACTCGCCAGCCCTCTTTAACTTTACGCACAATTACATCGGGAATAACGTATTCGGATTGTTCTGAAACAATTAACTCGCCTGGGCGCGGTGTTAGCGCCTGAATTAAACGTAATACCTCTTTCAGGTTATCTTCACTGAGTTTAGTTTTACGCATGACTTGCGCATAATCTTTACTGCCCAGTAGGGCGATGTGGTGTTCGATGACTACTTTGGCTTCTGTCAGCCAAGGAGTATTCTCAGGAAGCTGTTTTAATTGTAATAGTAGGCAATCTTGCAGATCTTGGGCGAATACGCCAGTTGGCTCAAATTGCTGTAAGCGATGAAGTACAGCGATGACTTCGTCTTCTTCAACTTCTAGTGATTCATCAAGGCTTTCAAGAATGTCTTCAAGACTGACGGATAAATAACCATCGTCACTAAGCCCATCAATAAGCGCCAAAGCGATTTCATGATCAGTCGGGCTCATTGGGGTTAAATTAAGTTGCCACAGAATGTGGTCTTGTAAATTGTCTGTCGTGCTATTTCGGCCATCATGATCAAAATCATCATCACCACTGCCCGCAGAGGAACTAACGCCTGCACTCGCTTGATAAGAATCTTCCCACTGGCTATCAAAGGGCAGTTCGTCAGCATGGGTATCAGGAATGGTATCGCTACTGAGGTGGTTCTCTATTGACGATTCAGAGTTAGTATCCTGATTATTACTGTCTGAGTTTGAGTCGTTGCTCGAATTGCCGTTTAGATCGGCACTGGCAATAGAGTCGTGCTGATCGGTATGTTCACTAGGGCTATCGCTAGACTGATGTTCCACTTCTTCCACTTCGAGCATGGGGTTTGACTCAAGCGCTTCTTGAATTTCAGCTTGTAAATCAAGAGTAGAAAGCTGTAACAGGCGGATGGCTTGCTGCAGCTGCGGTGTCATAGTCAGTTGCTGGCCGATTTTTAATTGCAATGACGCTTTCATACAGTAGGACAATCACTCTTTAAAAAATCATAATAATAGAGATAGCTTAGCAGCGCTTTGTAAAGACTGCGCCTCTTCGATAATACAGTGTACTGACTTTAAGTATATGCTAAAGCTTGAAGTCATGACCTAAATAAACATCTTTTACTTGTTGATTCGCTAAAATCTCTTCAGCGGTCCCTTCCGCAATAATATGGCCGCCTCCTACGATATAAGCTTTTTCACAAATAGCGAGGGTTTCACGAACGTTGTGATCGGTGATTAGCACACCAATGCCACGATCCTTTAATTGACGTATTATCGCCATTATATCGGCCACGGAGATAGGGTCAACACCCGCAAAAGGCTCGTCGAGTAGAATGAAGGATGGCTCAGCGGCAAGGGCTCTAGCAATTTCGACGCGTCGGCGTTCGCCACCCGAAAGTGCCATCCCTAAGCTTGCGCGAATGTGCTGAATATGAAATTCATCGAGTAAAATTTCAAGTTGCGTTTTGCGTTCGCTCTTATTCAAATCGCTACGAGTTTCTAAAATAGCCATGATGTTATCGGCAACAGATAGCTTGCGAAAGATCGACGCTTCTTGTGGTAAGTAGCCTATCCCTTTTTGAGCACGGCCATGCATCGGTAAATGGCTAATGTCTTGACCATCGATGCTGACCGTTCCTCGGTCGGCTTGTACGAGATTTACAATCATATAGAAACAGGTTGTTTTACCCGCACCATTGGGTCCGAGTAAACCGACGATTTGCCCGCTTTTTACTTCCATGGATACGTCTTTCACAATTTCGCGTCCATCGTAGCTCTTGGCAAGATTGGCTGCTTTAAGCGTCTTCATTAGTGTTTTTCTCAGCAGGTTTTTTGGCAGGTTGAGCCGGTTGAATAATCATCTTTATTCGTCCGCTAGGCTGATCTATATTCGGTACGGCTTGGCTTTCTGTTTGACCTTTAGCTTTAACGTTTTCATTCACTATGTCGTAAGTGATCAGGTTGCCACTGAATGAGCTGCCTTTTTGTTTAAGCGAGGCATCTTTGAAAAAAGAGACGGTCTTATCTTGAGTTAGGTAAGTAATGACATTACCTTGCCCTTTTGTTACCCCTTTGTCGCCTTCCATTTGTTGCTGAAAGCGAGCAGGAGTTCCTTGGGCAACTGCTTTATTCAAACGTTGCTCTGTATCGCTGAATAGGGTTATTTGGTCTGCATTAATCAGCAGCGTACCTTGTTGTAATATGACACTGCCCCTGTAAACAGCTGTGCCTAATTTGCGGTCAAATTCGGCGCGGTCTGACTGAATGGTAATTTCAGCATCGGCATCGCTTTCTAAGCTGTAGGCATCAAAACACGTCAATAACAGCAGTACGACAGATAGAGTTTTAAGGGACATATTTGGCTTTTACCTGTGAAAGAAATTCGACACGCTGTTGATCCATCGTGATTATCATGCCGACGGCATCAATACGGCCATTAAGGCTGATAACTTCAACAGGCTGGTCTGTTTTGGCAATTTTAGATTCGATGAATAACGTGAGTTTGCTGGTACGAATGATGGCAGCGTCTTTGTTATTGCTCAGTTCAGAGTAGGTTGCAGGTAATATCTGTACGTCTTGCTTCAGCACCAACTTTTTATCGTCTTCAAAGTGAATACCGGAAAGTGATTGAATGATCCACACTTCGCCATCGTCTGCGATGGTTTTGATTTGAGGCTGGGTAAGCTCTGTGAGGCGTTGCACGGGAAAGTGCACCGAGCGCTGGGCATTAAATTGATGTTTCAGTGCGCCATGATCACTGAAGGTTCGATTTTTTAAACCTTCGCCATAATAGTCGGGTAATAAAGAAACGCCTTCATTGTCTTCTTGCGTGCTTTGGGTCGTATAATCTTCGATCCAGAGTAGGCCAATGCCTACCGACACCACAATAAACAATAATAAAAAGCGCTTGCGAAGCATTTAGATAACACCTGCTTTGAGCATGTCATGCATCGTAATTACGCCAACGGGTAAGCCATCTTTCATAGCGACCAACGCATTGATTTGATTATCTTCCATCACGGTTAATGCTTCTGCCGCTAATAAATCTGGGCTGGTGGTTTTACCACCGACGGTCATTAGGCTAGCAATTTCACTCTGGCGAATATCAACATCATTATCAATTGCACGACGTAAATCACCGTCGGTAAACACGCCTTGTAGTTGACCTTGTTCATCAATCACGGTGGTCATTCCCAAGCCTTTAGACGTCACAATCATCAACGCTTCTGCTAAAGGCGTGGTCGGAAGTACTCTTGGCATTTCATCGCCAGAGTGCATTAATGTTTCAACTTTCAATAACAGTCGACGCCCAAGGCTGCCACCCG
Organism: Oleispira sp.; assembly: GCA_051276935.1. Classification (GTDB taxonomy): domain Bacteria; phylum Pseudomonadota; class Gammaproteobacteria; order Pseudomonadales; family Oceanobacteraceae; genus Oleispira. Next base: position 26,891 of record JBNMPQ010000001.1, read on the forward strand.
GATGAGAGAATGCAAACTCTTCAGCGGTAAACCCGCGAGCTTCTAAAAGCGCAATGGCGAGGGCATCACCCATGACCAACGCAGCTGTTGTGCTTGAGGTTGGCGCAAGATCAAGTGGACAAGCTTCTTCTGCAACACTGGTATCTAAATGGCAATGGCTGCCCATCGCGAGGGTTGAGCCTGGTTTGCCCGTCATACTAATTACAGGAATATGTAGACGTTTTAATAACGGTAGTAGACTGGTCACTTCAGCGGTTTCGCCAGAATTAGACATAGCAATAACCACGTCGTTTTTCGTGATCATACCCATGTCTCCATGACTTGCTTCGCCAGGATGTACGAAAAATGAGGGTGTACCGGTACTGGCAAGTGTTGCTGCAATCTTTTTACCGATATGGCCAGATTTACCCATGCCGGTGATAACAACACGACCTTCGCAGGCAAGCATGTATTTGCAGGCACCAATAAAATCATCGCCAATGCGGCTTTTTAGAGCACCAATTGCTTGCTGTTCAATCTGAATTGTACGAATGCCAGAAGCACTAAAATCAAAATCTAGGTTCATAATATTGTCTGTTCTTAGTATCTATTATTATCGTTTATCGATGATCATTGACGATGGTGTTAAATGTTTTAACTAAGATCACTCTATCTGATTGCTCTTAGTTAGTTAAGTCAGGGTGTTAAATTTTTGTTTACACGTTTTGGTAATACAGCAATGCCATATACGCGACATAACTGGCTAATAAAATAATACCCGTAAAGCGAGGAATAACGCCGCGTCGGAAACTCAAGCCAATAATAAGCACCAAGGCAATGGTTAATCCGAGCATGGTCATATAATCACGTTCGATCACCACGCTATCAATCACTAAGGGGGCGATTAAACCAGGGATGGGCAGTACGGCTAATAAGTTAAATATGTTTGAACCAATAATATTACCAATCGCAATGTCATGGTGACCTTTTAAAGCACTGCTCACTGATGCGGCCAGTTCAGGCAGGCTAGTACCGATAGCCACAATGGTTAAGCCGATCACGAGATCGCTGATGCCAAAAGCTTGGGCAATAGACGTCGCACCCCACACCAGCATCTTGGAGCTAATCATTAATGCAGCCAAGCCCACTATTAGCCAAAAGATAGCTTTTTTAGCCGGCATTGCGTCGATGGTGGCTTGTTCCTCTTCATCAATGATGGCCTCGCCAGAATCGCTGCTTTGTTGAAATAATAAGTAGATAGCAACGACCAAGGCAATAATCAAAATGACGGCATCAAATAGGTCAAGCTTTAGATCTGCAAGTACCAGCCCAGCAATAATGGTCACCAGCAATAATAATGGGATTTCTTTTTTGATCAGTTTCTTTTGAATCGGAATAGCGGCGACCAATGCGGTGACACCTAATACAAGTGCAATATTGGCAATGTTAGAACCAATGGCGTTACCCACCGCCAAGCCACCGGCGCCGTCTAAAGCCGCCATAGTAGATACGAACATTTCTGGGGCTGACGTGCCAAGTGATACAATGGTTAGGCCAATAACCAAAGGGGATATGCCCATAAAGCGAGCAGTCGCTGCTGCACCCAGTACGAAGCGATCTGCGCTCCAAACAAGAATGACGAGTCCAGCTAGTAGTGCGGCAATGGCTGGGGTCAGTGCGGTAAGGGTCATGTTAAGGCCTCAAGAAAAAATGGGCCATTGTACCTGTAAATTTTCATTGTCGGTATTGCTTGTTCCACCATAACGTATAGTTCTTGTAGGGATTATGAGTTAGCCTATGTTTTATGGTTGTTTTACATTCCGCTATGCTAAGTCAGGAATGAATACTTTATAATTGTGTATAAACACAACGTGCTATAAATAAGAGACTTTAAATGTCCAGCGAAGAAGCTTTTGTATCAATCCGAGGGATGTCGTTTACTCGCGGCAACCGTCTGATTTTTAATGACATGGATTTGGATATCCCGCGTGGCAAAGTGACTGCGATTATGGGGCCTAGTGGCACGGGAAAAACGACATTGTTGCGTCTGATCGGTGGCCAGTTATTGCCCGATTCTGGCACGATTAAAGTCGACGGTCATAATGTTCCCACGTTAAAACGTGCAGAACTATTTGAGTTGCGCAAGCAAACCATGGGCATGCTCTTTCAATCGGGTGCCTTGTTTACGGATCTCTCTGTATTCGAAAATGTGGCTTTCCCCATACGTGTGCACACCGACTTACCCGACTCTATGATTCGAGACTTGGTCTTGATGAAACTCGAAGCCGTGGGTTTACGAGGTGCTCGTGACCTAATGCCCGCTGAACTGTCGGGGGGGATGGCTCGTCGAGTCGCTCTGGCGCGAACGATTGCGCTGGATCCAGAGATGATGCTTTATGATGAGCCTTTTACCGGTCTCGACCCCATTTCTTTGAGCGTGACGGTAAAACTCATTAAAAGCTTAAACGATGCTTTAGGGTTAACCAGTGTATTGGTAACCCATGATATCGACGAAGCGTGCTCGATTGCTGATTACGTTTGCCTACTGTCTGAGGGCAAGGTGATTGGTTTTGACAGCCCCGAAAATCTTATTAAAAACGGTTCTGAGCAGGTACGTCAATTCATGCAAGGTGAGTCCGATGGCCCAGTGCCTTTCCATTTTCCTGCTGACGATTTCAGTGCAGATCTTTTTAAGCAGGTGAAATAATATGGCGGCAATGATGGACAAAATTCTAGAGCCGATTCATAAGCTCGGCCTATTTGGTTTAGGGCGATTGCAAGCGCTCGGTCAAGCGGGCGTGTTTTTACTGGCGTCGATCCCTTGGGGTGGCCCAGGCAGCGCAGGCTTTAAAGATTTAGTGAAGCAAATTTATTCTATTGGTGTGCGTTCGCTTTCCATTATCATCGTGGCAGGTTTTTTTGTCGGTATGGTACTTGGCCTGCAGGGGTATACTATTTTATCAGACTTTGGTTCTGCATCTGCACTGGGAACGATGGTGTCGCTCACCTTGTTACGAGAGCTGGGTCCGGTTGTGACCGCTTTGTTATTTGCGGGTCGTGCGGGCTCGGCGTTAACCGCTGAAATCGGTTTGATGAAAGCGACGGAGCAAATCTCGGCCATGGAAATGATGGGTGTTGATCCTCTTAAACGCATCATTACACCCCGTTTATGGGCGGGGTTTATTGCCATGCCTATCTTGGCGCTATTGTTCAGCCTTGTCGGAATCTGGGGGGGGGCTTATGTCGGCATCAACATGCTCGGGGTCGATGAAGGGGCTTACTGGGGAAATATGCAAGCCTCGGTAGAATTTTATAATGACGTAATAAAAGGTCTCATTAAATCACTGGTATTCGGCTTAGTGGTTACCTGGATTGCGGTTTATCAAGGTTTTGATTCCATACCTACATCAGAAGGAATCAGCAAGGCGACGACACAAACAGTGGTGTTCGCGTCGTTAGCGGTATTAGGGTTAGACTTTATTTTAACTGCCATCATGTTAGGGAGTATTTAACAATGCGTACACGTTTAATGGAATTAGCCGTCGGTGCTTTTATTGTGATGGGCATTATTGCTCTAATATTAATGGCTCTACGAGTCAGCGGGCTTTCAACCGCTGATGCCGGGGATAAATATACTATCAAGGCATATTTTGAAAACCTAGGTGGCTTAACCGAGCGCGCCAAAGTATCCATGTCGGGTGTGACAATTGGCCGAGTGACACGTATTTATCTTGATGCTGAAGATTATGTCGCAGTGGTTGAAATGGAAATTAATAAAAGCATGTCATCACTCACTACAGATACCTCAGCGGCTATTTTGACTGCTGGGCTCTTAGGTGAAAAATACATTGGCTTAACGGTCGGCGCAGATGATGAATATTTAGAAGAAGGCGGTGTGATTGAAGATACTCAGTCAGCACTCGTACTAGAAGAGCTAATTGGTCAGTTCTTATTCAATAGCGCCGAAGATTAGGGCATCAATATGACAACTAATTTAAGCGCGAGGGGCACGGACGTTAGTGCGGAACTGATTGCTATCGATCCTCAAAAAGCCACGTTATCCGGTCGTCTTGATCGGTTAACGGGAAAGAAACTGTTGCAGCAAGGTCGTCGCCTTATTGCTCAATCAGCGTCACGATGGCAAGTTGATCTCGCCAACGTCCATCATTCAAGCAGCGTGGGCATTGCCTTACTGCTGGATTGGAAGCGGTACGGTATGGATAAGAATGTGAGCGTTGAGTTTCTTAATGTTCCTCAGAAAATGCAGGATGTAATCGAATTCAGCGGTCTAAAAGAGGTTTTTAAACTGAACTAATCCATATTTAGTAAGAATTCCTGCCTCCTAAATGAAGAACAGACTTCGTCTTAACTCATAAATCCGCTATCATTACGCCTTTTGTATTAATGACGCCAGCAACCTATTGTGTCGCTGGTGGATGTTATTAGCAAAATGTTAACCAAATTATTAAGTGAACACGGGTGATTTATGTCTTCAGTTGAAATCCGAGCATTATTAGAAAACGAATTTCCAGAAAGTGAAATTACCATAGTAGAAGGCTACCACAACGAAATTGAAGTTGTGAGCAGCGCCTTTGAAGGTGTGTCGGCCGTTAAACGACAGCAAATGGTGTATAAGCCATTAACCGAACTAATTACAGGTGGAACTTTGCATGCTGTAAAAATCAGCGCCAAGACCCCTGCAGAAACAACTAACTAAGCACATAAATAATAATAAGCAGCTAGCGAAACAAGCTGCACTGATAAAGAATAATAGACATCTATGGATAAATTATTAATTGAAGGCGGCGCGGTCATCGACGGCGAAATTCGCATTTCAGGCGCGAAAAACTCAGCGTTACCGATTATTGCAGCCACCTTATTAGCACATGGCGTAATGCGCGTTGGCAACTTGCCACATTTGCATGATATCACCACCATGATCGAGCTATTAGGCTGCATGGGTGTATCCGTTGTGATCAACGAAGATATGAGTGTTGAGACTGATTGTTCAACCATGACTAGCCGTATTGCTCCTTACGAGTTGGTTCGTACGATGCGTGCTTCTATTTTAGTATTGGGCCCATTATTGGCCCGTTACGGTGAAGCGGTTGTTTCGTTACCCGGTGGTTGCGCGATCGGCAGTCGTCCGGTTGATCTACACCTTCGCGGTATGGAAGCATTAGGTGCGACCGTAGAAGTTATCGACGGTTATGTACATGCTCGTTCTGACGGCCGCTTAAAAGGCGCCCACATCCATCTAGATATGGTAACGGTTACCGGTACTGAAAATATCTTAATGGCCGCGGTATTAGCCGAAGGCACCACCGTTATTGAAAACGCGGCGCGTGAACCAGAAGTCGTCGATCTTATTCATTGCCTAAACGCCATGGGCGCTAAGATAACCGGCGGTGGTACGGGTATATTAACCATCGAAGGTGTTGAACAGTTACAGGGTTGTTCTTTCGATGTGCTTCCTGACCGTATTGAAACCGGTACGTATTTGGTGGCCGCTGCCGTAACGGGCGGTAAGATCAAAGTGAAAGATACTGATCCAAAATTGCTGGATGCGGTACTAGACAAGCTTAAAGAAGCCGGTGCTAAAATTGAGTGTGGTGAAGACTGGATATCGCTTGATATGGAAGGTCGTCGTCCGAAAGCGGTTAACGTTCGGACTGCACCGCATCCAGAATTCCCAACCGATATGCAAGCTCAGTTCATGGTAATGAACTGCATTGCTGAAGGTACAGGAACGGTTGAAGAAACGGTATTTGAAAACCGCTTTATGCACGTCGATGAATTAGTCCGAATGGGCGCTAATATTCATGTTGAAGGTAATGTCGCGACCGTTACGGGCAAAGAGATCTTAAGTTCTGCGCAAGTTATGGCAACAGACTTACGTGCGTCTGCATCACTTGTTATTGCAGCGCTAGTGGCGACAGGCGATACCTTGGTTGATCGTATTTACCACATCGACCGTGGTTATGAATGCATTGAAGAAAAGCTACAGATACTCGGCGTTAAGATTCGTCGCGTACCCGGGAAGTAAGCAATCGCTTACGCGCCTTTTAAGCTATTTATAAACTAATAGAACACATAGAGAAGATTGAAAACGTTATGACACAGCCTCTCACGATTGCCTTATCAAAAGGACGTATTTTGGATGACACCTTGCCTTTATTAGCCGAGGCAAACATCCATCCAGCAGAGGATATTAGTAAAAGTCGTAAACTGATTTTTGATACCAACCACGAGCATATTAAGCTCCTAGTGATTCGTGCTGCCGATGTACCAACGTATGTTGAATACGGTGCAGCCGACTTAGGCATTTCAGGTAAAGATGTGCTGATGGAGTTTAATAGCGAAAACCTGTATGAACCTCTCGATTTAAAAATCGCCACATGTCGCCTAATGACGGCGGCGCTTAAAGGCGCAGTGCTTCCAGAAGGTCGCTTAAAAGTGGCAACCAAATTTGTTGATGTCACCAAGCGTTATTTTGCTGAGCAAGGTCGCCAGATTGATATTATTAAGCTTTATGGTGGCATGGAATTAGCCCCTATTGTGGGTTTGGCTGATTTGATCGTCGATATTGTTGATACCGGAAAGACCTTGGTGGCGAATGGTTTAGAACCTCGTGACCACATGGCGTATATCAGCTCTCGTTTAGTCGTGGGTAAAGCCGCAATGAAAGTGAAGCACGCTCAGATTCAGCCAATTATTGATCAGATGTCAGCGGCGGTTGATCGTCAAGAAGAAAAGCGTGAGCAAGAAAAAGCAGGCCAATAAATAAGGCCAGTAACAGATTAAAGATTAGGAATTTAAGATATGACTATTGAAATTCGTCGTTTAGATACCCGTAATAATGATTTTTCCTCTGAGCTAGAAACACTACTAGCATGGGAATCGGTTTCTGATAAAAAAGTTCAGACAATCGTAACCGACATCCTTGACGATGTGAAAACCCGTGGTGATGCAGCTGTAATCGAATACAGCAACCGCTTTGATCACCTGAATGTTAAAAGCATGGATCAGTTAGAACTAAGTCAGAAGCAACTGGAAGATGCATTAAACACACTGCCTGCCGACCAGCGCCATGCGTTGTTGGCTGCCGCTGATCGTGTTCGTAAATACCACGATAAGCAGAAACAAGATTCTTGGCAGTACACTGAAGAAGATGGCACTTTATTAGGCCAAAAAGTAACACCGCTAGACCGCGTCGGTATTTACGTACCGGGTGGTAAAGCTGCTTATCCTTCTTCTGTCTTGATGAACGCCATTCCTGCACACGTTGCTGGCGTAGAAGAAATTATCATGGTCGTGCCAACGCCAGGGGGTGAGTTAAACCAGTTAGTATTAGCTGCTGCTGCGGTAGCAGGCGTTAGCAAAGTATTTACCGTCGGTGGCGCACAAGCGGTTGCCGCATTAGCGTATGGTACTGCGACCGTTCCTAAAGTAGATAAAATCGTAGGCCCCGGCAATATTTTTGTCGCCACTGCAAAACGCCAGGTATTTGGTACGGTTGGCATCGATATGATTGCAGGCCCTTCTGAAATTTTAGTGGTTTGTGATGGCAAGACCGATCCTGATTGGATCGCGATGGACTTGTTCTCGCAAGCGGAACACGATGAAGATGCACAAGCGATTTTAATCAGCCCAGATCAAAAATTTTTAGATCAGGTACAAGCCTCCATAGAAAAGCTTTTACCCACGATGGCGCGTAAAGATATTATTCGTGCGTCATTGAGTGCGCGTGCTGCACTCATCAAAGTAAAAGATATGGATGAAGCGTGTGAGGTGAGTAATACCATCGCACCGGAACACTTGGAATTATCGGTTGATGATCCGCAGGCGTTATTACCACAGATTCGTCACGCGGGTGCGATCTTTATGGGTCGTCATACGTCTGAAGCGTTAGGTGATTATTGCGCAGGGCCAAACCACGTTTTACCCACGTCGGGTACGGCACGTTTCTCATCGCCTTTGGGTGTGTATGATTTTCAGAAACGTTCATCTTTGATTATGTGTTCGCCAGAAGGTGCTTCAGAGCTTGGTAAGATTGCCTCTGTATTAGCCCGTGGTGAACAACTAGAAGGCCATGCACGTTCCGCCGAATACCGTATTAAAAAACAGTAATCGATATAAGCGCATTCTTTAGTAATAAAGAGGTGCGAAAATTAATAAGGCTGAGCATTGTTTATCTATATTAATAGATTAGCGATCTTGGCCTTTTTTATATGTTTTAGAGAGATCCCATGACATCAATTACCCAAATGGTTGAAAACCTAGTTCGCCCAGAAATTCGTGCGTTGTCTGCTTACCCAGTGGGTGATGCAAGTGGTATGGTAAAGCTTGATGCCATGGAAAATCCGCATCAATGGTCAGATGAATTAAAGCAAGCCTGGTTAAAAAAATTACAGCACGCCGATATTAATCGTTACCCAAATCCGCAAGCCCCCAAAGTAAAAAAGGGTCTGCTTAATGCCATGAATGTGCCAGAACAATTTGATTGTTTATTAGGGAACGGCTCAGACGAAATTATTCAGCTACTAACCATGTTGGTGGCCAAGCCTGGCGCTAAAGTGATGGCGCCAGAACCTGGCTTCGTTATGTATAAAATGATCTCTATATTTTGCGGGGTTGATTTTGTCGGTATACCGCTAACCGAAGACTTTGAACTCGACATGCCAGCGATGCTTAAGTGCATTAATGAACAGCAGCCAGAACTGATTTTTTTAGCACAACCTAACAACCCAACGGCTAACCTTTATTCAGAATCAGAACTACGCGAATTAATACAAGCCAGCGAAGGCTTAGTGATTATGGACGAAGCGTATCTGCCTTTTTCTAGCCGTAACCACCTGCATTTTTTAGACGAGTTTGATAACGTATTAGTCATGCGCACACTGTCTAAAGTCGGTTTAGCAGGTTTACGTTTAGGAATGATCTTTGGCCGTAGCGAATGGCTAAACGAGCTAGATAAAATTCGTATGCCGTATAACATCAATGTACTGACTCAAATAAGCGCTGAATTTGCACTAGAGCACTACGATATTTTGTTAGGTCAGTGCGAACTTATAAAACAAGAACGCAGCCGCATGCACATCGCTTTAACCACGTTAGGATTTACTTGTTACAAAAGCGAAGCAAACTTTATTCTAGCTCGTGCGAGTATGCCTTTTGAAGGGCAAGCGAGAGAGATTTTTCAACAGTTAAAGCAGCATAACGTTTTAATAAAATGTTTGGCGGGAGGCCATCCGTTATTAGAAAACTGTTTGCGCTTTACTATTGGAACCGAAAAAGAAAATACCCTACTATTAAAGGCGCTAGCTGATATTTTATAAGTAAACAGTATGGATGGCGGTATGACGAAAGCAGTAGGGAAGTATTGAATCTGGTATTAGCAGATATAACCGTATGATTTAAAAGGTAAAATGAAATGAAAATAGATAAATCAATTAATGTTTTCGGTGAATCGCTTAAAGTGTGTGGTGAAAACCCTATGACGGGATTTTATCGAGATGGAAAGTGTAATACCTGTAATAATGATGCGGGTTCGCACACGGTTTGCATAGAAATATCTCAAGAATTTCTTGAATATTCTAGATTCAAAGGTAACGATTTATCGACTCCGAGGCCAGAGTTTGATTTTAAAGGTTTAACACCTGGCGACAGCTGGTGTGTGTGCGCATCTCGATGGTTAGAAGCGGTGGCAAGTAATATGGCGCCTAGAGTTCATTTACAAAGAACCCACATTAAAGCATTGAATATTGTGCCAATAGAAATATTGAAAAAATATGCTGTCGATCTAAATTAGCCTTCTGGCATTACGCAATAAGAAAATTTTTTCTATAAAATGAACAGTCATAAAATAGGATGTCTATCTAAGTCCCATACTCAAAGTTCAACATTCCAAGCTTTAAATTTTACGAATTAATTTATTTTAGAAGTTACTGATCAGATTAGATCTAAGTTATTTTTTACATTGAGTTTGATGCAATTTGATATACAGAGAGTCTATTACTCATTGAGGAGCGTGTTATGAGTGAAAATGAAATAAAAGGGATGGATGATTTCACCCGTAAGTATCTCTATTTTGTCATTGGGGTCGTTTTTATTGGACTTGTCTGGTGGCTGAGTAATATTGATTTTCGTGCTGCTGAAATTAATGAGTTGCTAGAATCAGATTCTGACATTGCGACGTATCCGTATCCGTTTCGCGTGATATCGCTAGAAAAAGGAATTGCACGTGTTAGCAGTCCTCGTTCAGCGCAGGTTTCTGCGGTCCAGTCGCTGCGAATTATGTACCCTGTTTTAAAGCAGAGTAGTGCGGTATCCGATGAGATGATGGCGGCACAAACAGAATTAGCGCGTATACAGTCTTATGTGGGCAAGCGGGTGAAGAGCCAAGACGATGTTAACTCTGTTCGTTGGGTTCTCGATCAGCAGTGGCTAACAGAGCACGGTGTGCATCTTTTTTGATGGTTTAAATAATAAATAGGACAGGCATAATTTGGTTCTGTCCTCTCTACGCAGTCTCCTTAAAACCAAAACATATAACTCGTGATAATCACGCTGAATATCAAATTCAATATTAACCCCACTTTCATCATTATATTCTGAGCAACGTATCCGCTAGAAAAAACAATCGCATTAGGGGGTGTCGCAACAGGCAGTATAAAGGCGCAAGATGCTGCAACCGCAATGGCACTTACAATCATGGTTTTATCAAACCCCATCACTTCTGCCATGCCCATAAAGGTGGGAATCATTAATGCAGAGAGTGCTGTGTTACTGGATATTTCAGTCATAAAAATAATAAATAATATAACCAGTAAAAGTAGCCAATAAAGGCCAAGACCTGCGCTTAACATTTCTAATTGTTGTGCTAAAAATAGGTTGGCTCCCGTTGCACTTAATACGGCACTCAGGGCTAAGCCGCCGCCAAATAAAAGCAGTACGCCCCACTGAGTATTACTTTCAAATGCTTTCCAACTTAAACTTTTGCTGGCATGCAGTGCAACGATTGCGATGATTGCTATCCAGCTATCGAAGTCTGCTATTTTACCAAACACACTTTGAATAAAACTGCCTGAAATCCATAAACTGGCGGTGATGATAAAAATAATAATCACGAGAATGCGTTGTGGGTTCCAAATAAACGGTTTAGCTTCTGAAGTATCTGATTTAAAGAGTGTTAAGTTGGGCTTGAGATAGGCGTATAGAATGCCCCACATTAACGGTAACAAAAATAGACTGATCGGGAGGGCAATGATTAGCCAATCATAAAATGATAATCCCAAAGCACTGGCAGCAATCGCGTTGGGAGGTGTACCAACAATGGTAGCGATGCCGCCAATATTGGCAGAGTAGGCTATGCCTAATAATAAGAAGGCAAAGACTGTTTTGTGTTTCTCATACTCAAGATGTGATACTAAGCCTAAAGCAATAGGCAGCATCATCACCGCTGTGGCGGTATTGCTGATCCACATTGATAGAAATGCGGTGAGAGAGAACAGCATGAGACAAATCATTAATCCGTTGTTTTTGGCTTTAAGCATGATGATATGAGCAAAGTGCTTATCGATTTTGTGCTCATGCAATGTCGCCGCCAGTGCAAAGCCCCCTAAGAATAAAAAGATAATGGGATGAGCAAAGCTAAGCAGCGCCTCTTTTAAATCCATTACATTGAATGCAACGGCTAAAACGGGAACCAGTAACGCTGTGATACTGAGCGGTAATAGTTCAGCCAGCCAAGAGTGGGCGATAATACATAAGATAATAAGTCCATGCTGAATCGATTCACTTATTTGGCTGGTTAATATTAAAGTTATAAAACTGGTTTGTATTAATAGTGCCAAGGGCCATTTCATAAGAGTGTCCTATTTTATTTATAGCCTACAAAAAGGCACTGTTGTACTTCCACAGTATAGCCAGTTTTAAAATCGTTAAGAACATTAGAAATCTGCATATTGAGTGATATAAAAAATGAAAGACAAAAAAAGCCGCTCTGTATTATGTGTAATACGATTGAGCGACTTTTTCATTTTAGCTATTAAGTGTTTACTCAGTTTTAAAAATTAACGCTTTTTAAGAGTAGAGCCTCGATTATCCAATCGCGCCATGATATCTCGCATTTCTTGTGCTTCTGAAGATGCTTTCATTAGCTTCTTAGATTCGCGTTCGGCTTTCTCTTCCGCAATCGCTTCTTTTATAGCACGTTCTTTAGTGGCTGAATTAGTTCGACCTGAGGCAACTTTAGGTTTTACTATTTTTTTTGTAACGGTGCCGTCGCTGGTTTTAGATTTTGTTGTTGATTTTTTGACCACTGCTTTTTTCGGCGCAGCAACTTTAACAGGTTTTGGTTTTATGGTTTTAACACCCACCAAGCTGATACCTTGATGTTCATCTATTGCTTCTTCAAATAAATCTTTTAAATCTTCTCGATCAAAAGCGACGGCATATTCAGAGGGGGTGAAGCTTTTTACGCCAAAGTCTCGAATATCTTTAAACAGACGAGCAGCGGTATGATCTAATTCAGCGGCTTCTTGGTACTGCTTCCAGCGCTCTTCTACGCTGTCTTTGGTCGTACCCACATAAACTTCGTCGGTGACATCATTGGTAATAATAAAAACAATCAAAATACTTCTCAAACCTTGGAATGAAAAAAGGTTGAGCATTCTAATCGACCTCACAGAAAAGGCTAGGCCATTAGTGTAATTTTTAACGAACTTTTTACGTTATTTTCAAAAAAAAATTATTCTAGTGATCGTTTTTGTAGTTTAAAAATTTGCAAGGATTTATTCACTTGGTTTCTCTCTTTTTCCTGCAATCACCACGGTACTTTGTAAGCGTCCGGAGCGTATAAATTCAATACGAATATTTTCACCGGGTCGTAATGCCGCAATTTGATTCATGGCTGCTTTTGCATTTTCACTCGGCGTATCATTAAGCGATGTCATAATGTCGCCAATCATAAGTCCAGACTGCTGGGCAGGGCCGTTTAATGCGACACCTGTCACAATTAATCCTTCAAGTGCTATTGGTAGTCCAATACTGGTTAACAGGGCAGGTGTGGCCTCTTGTACCTCTATACCCATCCAGCCACGTATGGTTTGGCCAAATTGAGTAATATCGGCTAATACTTGAGCCGCACTGTTCGCAGGAATCGCAAAACCAATACCTTGTGATCCTCCTGATTGCGAATAGATCGCAGAATTAATACCGACTAACTCGCCCATCGCATTAATAAGAGCGCCCCCTGAATTACCAGGGTTTATCGCAGCGTCGGTTTGAATGTAATCTTCATAGGTATTCAGTCCTAATTGATTTCTACCCAATGCGCTCACAATGCCCATGGTAACGGTTTGGCCAACTCCAAAAGGGTTACCGATAGCCAATACAACATCACCAATATTTAAGGGCGCCTTTTCCGCTATATGAATATAAGGCAGGTCACTTAAATTAATTTTCAAAACCGCAAGGTCGACCTCGGCATCACTACCAATCAGCGTGGCGGCCATTTCACGGCCATCATGCATGGATACACGAATTTCAGTGGCTCCGTCAATTACATGGTGATTGGTAAGAATATATCCTGCTGGGTTCATAATAACTCCAGAGCCCAAGCTGGATTGCATCCGTTCATTGGGCTGATTATTAAAGAACCGATTTAAAAAGGGATTGTTGATGAGTGCATGCGATGGTTGTTGAACGATTCGTTGAGTAAAAATATTCACGACGGCAGGCGCCGCTTTTTTTACGGCGACAGCGTAACTAACGGGCCCTGTGTTACCTTGTAGTAACGGCATTGGCGCAGTGACGGCGGATGTATGATTTATCGGTTGTTGAACCGCGGCTTTTAACTGAGGAAACCAATCAGGTTTGATCAATATTATTAATAAAGCAATAATTAGCCCCAGCAATATGGGAATTAAAAAAACAGTTAACCAATTTTGTGATTGTCGCATTGCATCTCTACCGCATTAGGGGTGTGCTTACATAAGGTGTACTTTATATCAGGGAGTGTACTTTATTTATGCTTGCCATACCGACTAGGATTTTTTATGAGTATAAAACGTAACGATTTAATGCAGTACCTTAATGCGTTAATGCAGCCAGAAAAATGCAAAGATTATTGCCCTAATGGTTTACAGATTGAAGGTAAGTCAGACATTAAAAAAATAGTCACAGGGGTAACGGCGAGTCAGGCGTTAATCAACGTTGCTATTACTGAGCAAGCGGATGCAATACTTGTTCATCATGGTTATTTTTGGCGTGGCGAAAATGAATGTCTAACAGGCATAAAGAAGAAGAGAATACAGACATTATTAGCTCATGATATTAACGTGATTGCTTACCACCTTCCGCTTGATAACCATCAAGAGTTTGGCAACAACGTACAGTTAGCCAATGTATTAGGGCTAACAATTGAATCTGGTCTATGTCCTACTGATTCATCCGTTCCAGGGCTGATAGGTCGTTTATCTAAGCCTATGTCCGCTCGAGACTTTTCAGCTTGGATCAGTGAATGCTTAAACCGTGAGCCGTTGCATCTTGGGCTCGACGAAAATCAGATCATTGAAACCATTGCATGGTGTACGGGCGGCGCACAGGGATATATGCAATATGCAGTTGATGCGGGTGTTGATGCCTATTTAACGGGTGAGGTTTCAGAGCCTAGTCACCATCTTGCGGTGGAAACAGGCACTCACTTTTTTGCGGCGGGGCATCATGCAACCGAGCGCTATGGTGCGCGTGCTTTAGGTCAACATTTAGCTGAGAAGTTTGATGTAGAGGTTAGTTTTATTGATATCGATAACCCAGCGTAGCGGATAACGGATCGACTACATTTCTCAACAAAATCAGTTAATGATTAAGCAGTTAAATAATCAGGGCCTGCTAAACTTTTTCTATACCTCGCCACACATTGACGTTTATTGTTAGAAAAAGCGGACCCTGATTATGCCGATTAAAAAGTACCTCGAAATTCTTGCTAAACATGATGGTTCAGACCTTTACCTCAGTACAGGCGCGCCTCCGAGTGGGAAATTTCAAGGAGTACTGAAGCCTCTCAGTAAAGAGCCTTTCAAACCAGGCCAAATTGCTGAAATGATTAAAGAGGTGATGGACGAAGACCAAAAGAAAGAGTTCGAGCATGAATTAGAGTTAAACATGGCAATCAGCTTGCCCGGAGTTGGCCGTTTTCGTCTTAATATGTTTCGCCAACGTAACGAAGTCTCGGTGGTTGCCCGAAATATTGTGACCGATATTCCTAAGTTCGAAGATTTAGGATTACCCGAAGTATTAAAAAAAGTGATTACAGCTAAGCGGGGTCTGATTTTATTTGTGGGCGGCACCGGTTCTGGTAAATCAACGTCTTTAGCGTCATTAATTGATCACCGAAATGCAACCTCGGCTGGGCATATTATTACCATCGAAGATCCCATTGAATACGTGCATAATCATAAAAAATCCATTATTAATCAGCGTGAAGTCGGCGTTGATACTAAGTCTTTCCAGACAGCGTTGAAAAATACGCTACGTCAGGCGCCAGATGTGATTTTGATCGGTGAAATTCGAGATGCCGAAACGATGGAGCATGCGTTAGCATTTGCAGAAACCGGCCATCTGGCCATTTCAACATTGCATGCCAATAACGCGAACCAAGCATTAGATAGAATCATCAACTTTTTCCCCTCTGAACGCCATGCTCAAATCTTACAAGATATGGGATTAAACATGCAGGCGATTGTCTCACAACGATTGGTTCCAACGGTGGATAACAAACGAGTTGCAGCCGTTGAAGTGTTGTTAGGTACCAAAACCATTCAAGACTTAATTTATAAAGGTGATATCGATTCTATTAAGGAAATTATGGCTAAGTCGGAAACCTTGGGCATGCAAACTTTTGATGCTGCACTTTTTAAGCTGTATCAAAGTGGTAAGGTCAGTTTAGAAGAGGCCTTAAAAAATGCAGATTCTGCTAATAATTTACGCCTGCGTATTAAATTAGCGGAAGGCGACGGCCCTGTTGGTTCAACACAACAAGCTAAGCTCTCTGATTCGAGTTCTCAAGAGGTTTCAGCTTTTGCAGGCTTAGCTTTAGAAAAGACAGAGGAAGAGAAAAGAGCAGATGAGAAGCAGGCGATAGAAAATGCTGAGTTAGAACGTTATAAAAATAGCAAAAATTCATAATGAGTTATTTTTATATACGACGCTGCCAAAAGACACCTCTACAATAAAGGATGGAAACTCGAACTCGGCGACTGTTGTTAATAGCGAGTAGAATGAAGATTGCTTTGCAATGACAGAGACAATCTTCATTCGGTTTAAATAAACTAACTATTTAATTTAAGACATTAAACGTTAAAACGGTAATGCATAACGTCACCATCTTTGATTAGATATTCTTTGCCTTCTAGGCGCCATTTACCAGCATCTTTCGCGCCAGCTTCACCCTTGTATTCGATGAAGTCATCATAAGCAATAACTTCAGCACGGATGAAACCTTTTTCGAAATCAGTGTGAATAACACCCGCACCATTGGGAGCAGTTGCGCCGACTCTAACAGTCCAAGCGCGAACTTCTTTAACGCCTGCCGTAAAGTAAGTTTGCAAACCCAGTAGTTGATAACCTGCACGAATTACACGGTCAAGACCCGCTTCTTCCATGCCCATATCTTCTAGGAATTCAGCTTTTTCGTCATCGTCTAGTTCAGATATTTCTGCTTCAATCTGGTTGCATACAACCACAACAACAGAGTTATCAGCGGCGGCAATTTCATTAACTACATCAAGATGCGGGTTGTTTTCAAAACCATCTTCGCTAACGTTAGCGATGTACATAACTGGCTTTAAAGTGATCAGGTGGAACTGATCGTAAAGTGCGTAATCACCTTCTTCTTTTAGCAAGGTTCGAGCTGGTAAACCTTCACTTAAATGAGCAACCAAAATTTCTAACAAGTTCCTTTGCTCAACAGAGTCTTTAGCGCCGCCTTTAGCAACACGAGAAACACGGTATAGTTGCTTCTCACAAGACTCAAGGTCCGCCAAGATGAGTTCGGTATTAATTATATCGACATCGTCAAGCGGTGATATTTTATTCGCAACGTGAATAACGTTTTCATCTTCAAAACAACGAACAACGTGAGCGATGGCATCTGTTTCACGAATATTGGCTAAGAACTTATTACCCAAACCTTCACCTTTTGAAGCGCCTTCTACTAAGCCGGCAATATCAACGAATTCCATAGTGGTCGCTAATACACGTTCTGGCTTAACAATTTCAGCCAGCGCATCAAGACGTGCATCAGGCATAGGAACCATGCCAGAGTTCGGCTCGATGGTGCAGAAAGGAAAGTTCTCTGCGCTGATGCCTGCTTTGGTCAGTGCGTTAAAAAGAGTCGATTTACCAACGTTGGGTAAACCAACGATTCCGCATTTAAAACCCATCGTGATGTCCTATATTTTATTTAACTGTTCATGTCAGCAATGAATACTCGCTTAGCGAGTATTATGCTTTAAAAGTATGAAGTCGATTCATGGCTTTGCCCCAATCGCCTTTCACCGCGTCAGGTAATACGCGACAGGCTTCATCAATTGTCGCGTCCATTTGTGTTTTCTCGTTCGCGCTGGGGCGACCTAGTACGTGCCCAGTCACTCGACTCTTATCACCTGGATGGCCAATGCCAATGCGCAGACGATGAAAGTTTTTGTTATTACCTAAGCAGGCAATGATATCACGTAAGCCATTCTGACCTCCGTGACCGCCACCTGTTTTTAATTTTGCCACACCTGAGGGTAAATCTAACTCATCATGGGCGACTAAAATCTCTTCGGCATTAATTTTATAAAAGTTGGCTAGCGCCTGTACGGCCTTACCACTGTCATTCATGAACGTGGTTGGAAATAAGATCCATACCTCTTGGCCATCAATACGACCTTGGCCGCAGATACCATAAAATTTCTTATCGGCTTTTAATGAAATATTATAAGCACGAGCAATTTCTGAGATAAACCAAGCACCAGCATTATGGCGAGTCGCTTCATATTCAGAACCTGGGTTGCCTAAGCCGACTATGAGTTTAATTTTGCTCATCTTTATCTATGTCTATCTATGCTTGTTTATTAATGGGTTAGCATTCTAACAATTATTAAAGCAGTGATACAAAAAAGGGCTCATAAATGAGCCCTTTTTGCTGTTTTCTCTCAGGGTTATTCTGTGCTCTCCATAAAAGAGAGTGAATATGAGAGAAAGAAGATTACTCTGCAGCAGCTTCTTCAGCGTCGTCTTCTACAATACCCTTAGGAATAAACAAAGAAACAACAGCAGTATCATGATCAGGACCATGAGATAACGCTAGAGACTGAACGCCTTTAGGGAACGTAATGTCTGACAAATGGATCACTGCATCTACTGTAGCATTAGCAAGATCGATCTCGATGAACTCAGGAAGATCGCCCGCTGCACAGATAACATCGATGCTAGCCATTTGGTGATTGATCTTAGCGCCGCCAGTTTTAACCGCTTCACAAATATCTTCATTGATGAAGTGAATTGGAAGAGAGGACTTAAGGATCGTCGTTTTGCTTACGCGTAAGAAATCAGCGTGCATAACGTGGTCACGAGCAGGATGACGCTGCATATCTTTCAATACAACTTGCTCAGTTTTATCACCAATGTTCAATGTGATGATGCTGCTGTAGTAAGCTTCGTTTTCTAGGGCTTTTTTAAGCTCATTAGATTTCATCGTAATGTTGGTAGGCTTGCGTGCGTTGCCACCCGTTTTACCACCATAAATGATGGCTGGAACTAGACCTTCTAAACGACGTAGGCGGCGGCTCGCACCTTTCCCTACTACTTCGCGAAGTTCTGCGTTCAATGTTAATTCAGACATGATAACTACCTTTTCTTGATATATAAAATCACAAGCATGCTTAAAAACTATTGTTAAAGCTATGTGTGACTAAGTGCAGAAAACCCCAAGGGTAAAATACCCTTGAGGTTCTCTATATGTTAAGAAGTTTTGCGACCAAACTTCTTAACGTGAAACTGTTTTTACTTCGCTATTAACGAAACATTGCGCTGATAGATTCTTCGTTATTAACACGACGAATGGATTCAGCTAATAGGCCAGCAATCGTCAATTGACGAACTCGGCCAGATTTTTGTGCCGCAGCCGATAATGGAATGGTATCTGAAACAACTAACTCATCAATATCGGATACTTTTAAACGATCAATGGCGGGGCCAGACAAAACAGGATGAGTACAGTAAGCAACAACGCTTTTTGCACCGCGTTCTTTTAGTGCTGCC
This sequence comes from Oleispira sp., assembly GCA_051276935.1. Taxonomy (GTDB): domain Bacteria; phylum Pseudomonadota; class Gammaproteobacteria; order Pseudomonadales; family Oceanobacteraceae; genus Oleispira. Next base: position 46,181 of record JBNMPQ010000001.1, read on the forward strand.
GCTGCATGACACAAAGTACCTGCGGTATCGACCATGTCGTCAACCAAGACGCAGGTACGACCTTCAACATCACCGATGATGTTCATAATTTCTGCAACATTGGCTTCTGGGCGACGCTTATCAATAATCGCTAGATCAACATTTAACTGTTTAGCAATAGCACGTGCGCGAACAACACCGCCAACATCAGGAGAAACAACGATTAAATCTTCGTATTTCTGACGGGCAATATCATCTAATAAAATTGGGGAACCGTAAACGTTATCTACAGGGACACTAAAAAAGCCCTGGATTTGATCGGCGTGTAAATCAACTGTTAATACGCGATCGATACCTGCACCTACCATCATGTCGGCTACTGCGCGGGCACTGATTGGCACACGAGCACTACGAGGACGACGATCTTGGCGTGCATAACCAAAATAAGGAACAACTGCGGTGATACGGGCAGCGGATGCACGACGTAAGCCATCTGAAATTAACAGAAGCTCCATCAAGTTATCGTTGGTGGGAGTACAGGTTGGTTGGATAATAAAAACGTCTTTACCGCGAACATTTTCATCGATTTCGACAGCAATTTCACCATCACTGAATTTACCGACGGACATTTCGCCCATTGGAATATCTAAACGTTCAACGACTAGCTTAGCTAATTTAGGATTGGCGTTGCCGGTAAATACCATCAGTTTGGACACTATGGGTCACCTTTAGATTTTTTCAATAATGGATAAGAAAGAAGTTGGCTGGGGTGGCAGGATTTGAACCTGCGCATGACGGGATCAAAACCCGTTGCCTTACCGCTTGGCGACACCCCAACTTTTTAAAACCGTTTTTTTAAACGGAGCCGAATAATACCTTATGTGCAGAAGAAAGGTTAGCACCTTTCGCAATAAAAGTAGTTAATTCAGCCGGAAGCTTACTTGCAACTTGCGTTGCTTTGTTCTCTGACGCGACGCTTAAGAAAACACAAGCTCCAGTCCCCGTCATTCTAGCAGACCCAAATTTGTTTAGCAAATTCAATGTCTTACCTATTTCAGGGTTGAGTTTCGAGGCAACTAACTGGCAGTCATTACGACCGTTATTGGCTGCTTGTCCCTCAAGTGCGTGGCGCATATTAAGGATCTGGCTGTCCCTTGTCAACTCTTTGTGCGAAAAAATTTCTCTGGTATCTGAATGCACGTTAGGACAGGCAACAAGGAACCAATTTTCTTCTAAATCAGGCAG
>JBNMPQ010000002.1:0-42876 GCA_051276935.1 Oleispira sp.
CTTAGAAAATTATGCGTGGCCAGGTAATATTCGTGAGCTTGAAAATATTATTGAGCGACAAGTTATTTTAGCTAAAAAAGATAAGCTTAACTTTGAATTTTTAGAAAAAGAAATAAATACGAATAAACGTCCCATTAATCAGCCTATAAAACTAGATCTAATGAGTGCAATACAGCATAAACAATTAGAAAAAATAAATTTAGAGAATGCATTGAAACATTGCAGAGGTAAAATTTATGGAGATGGTGGGGCGGCAGAACTGCTGGGGTTAAAACCCACTACATTCGCCTCTAAGCTAAAAAAGTATGGTATCAATCGGCAGGTATTTATCTAGATAACTGTATATTAGCCACTGGCTTTCAATATTCTGATGGCTTTAAGTTGTGATAGTCTTTTAGAAATTATGAGTCAATTAATCACCATAATAAAATAAGATACTCAAAATTAAATCATTAGAAATATTAACCACTGCTGCGCTTTTAATATGCGCAGTGTCTGTTCAAGTGAAAACACCTCACAATATGAGTTTGGTCAGTGACTCTATCTATCGAAGTATTAGCCAGATTGATAATAGCCCAGCCATTCAGGATGGATCTGTCTATAATAGTGGTAATGCTTACGCCGGTGTTTGGTTTAGTGATGTAGGCCTTGAAATTGGTTCAGAGAGTTTGCCAGTAGAGATGGATGTAAACTTTGGCTATAACAATCAAATGCTGTTTTGACCATCAACAATTAATATTAATAATCTGAAAAGACAGCACAAGTACTGATAAAAAAATCGTATAACTAAGCCAGCAATGATAATTTTTCTGTTCAAGTAATTAAGATAGATCAATTGGCCATAAAAAATTCCGTGAATGTATCACAAAACATTGAACCGTTAACGTTCGCACACGTCTTAGAAGCTCGTATGAGCATTGGATATCCCTAAACCCAAACTTGAAGTCTTGCGAGATTTTATTGATCACATCGCAAAAGGTCTGAACATATTTGATAAGCATTGATATGCTGCATAAAAATTTACACCTAGAAAACATTATGGTGGATAATACGGGACGTTAAAAAATATTGATTTTGGTTCAGTCAGTATTGCAGGCTTCGAAGAAACTAGTCATGATTCTCCTCCGACGTATTTATTGGGCGCGCATTATACAGTGCAGCTGAATATTTTTTAGTGAGCAGGGTGATATTCAATCAGAGTTATTTTCACTAGGAGTCATTACTTATTATCTGGAGGCTATCCCTATGATACCAATGATGTTCGCACTAAAACGATCTCTAAGCAAAGAAAGCTGCAGTATCAGACCTTGTTAGCAGGCGATTGAGAAATACCTTTGTGAGTTGATTCCGCAATTCGTAAAGCCGTAAGTCCATTACGTGATCGGCGCCAGTTGCATCTGTTTGAATACTTTCATGTTTTGCGAGGGCCTAATAGAGAATTCTTCAATAAAACTAGGCCACCTTTAAGTCAGCGTAACCTTGTGGCAAGGCATCTCAGGTATAGTGGCATGAGGTTGCTGCTGTTATAGGGTTATCGAATGAATGGATGACGGTCGCATGCTTGGCTACAGATTCGTCTTATAAAGTTCTTTACCAGCGGCAGATCCTACTGATCTACCGCTGGTATTATGAGTGCTATCGACTTATTAATGGATATTAAGCGTAAAGAAGATCCTAAAGGCGACACTGTTAATGTCGTGCTATCAGGAAAATTCTTAGCTTATAAAGAATACCAATTTATTGATTATTCAACAGGGCTTTTAATAATCGTTAGGGTGATGTAACCCACTTCAATACCGTACTTCGTCATTACTGATTCATTGATCAGGACCTCATCATTGATGAGGTACATTTTGTCGTCAATATTGACATCGATATCGTCACCTTGATAATTAACAATTAAGTCATAATTCATAAAAAAAGAATTACCGCTTAGGTCAATCATAGTGGCTGCTAACGTGTCATTTGCGGTTGCTTGGTACTTAATACCTTCGTCTGTCGAGATCGGTGTGAATGTCCACGTTCTGTATTGTATGCTTTCATCGTTAAAGATAAATTTTTCTGCCAGCGTACCAATCCCTTGGTCGTCCCATGTACCTGTCATTGTGACATTAAAATACCGTGTAACTTCGCCACTGCGATTCTTTAGTATGCCATGAGCCGTCAGATCACCCTTAAAAAATTGATCCAGAACTAACGTGGGTTTGTTGTCTTTATATTGATTGATATCGACTGAACTGCATGCGGTTAAAAAGAACAGAATAAAAACAGAGTAAAATATTTTCATGGTATTGATCCTTATGATTCTTTGTATTGATAGACAATATTGACGTCTTGATAATTACCTTCACTATCAGAAATGTTCGAGCGCCCTTGGAAGCTCACTAACTTGATATTATTACGATCATTACCTTCACTGTCTTTCTTTTTACCATAGGTTAATTCTAATTGACTTGAGAAAAGCCCGATGAAAAAACTGGATGCTGAAATGGAAAAACAATGTTCACTCTCAAATTCAGAAGAGCGCTGGTCTTGAAGTTTAGAGTTGTTTTTAGCGCTACATGTTTCTTTTTTTATTGTTAGCTCGTAATAATCCTGTAATGAAGGAATTAAATAATCGATAGTCAACTCTTTCCCATTGTTCAGAGCCTGCCAATTTTGTGGAATGAAATGATCAAAACCTGCGTCAATTATAAGCCTGGAGCTGTAACGGATCGTTTCTTTTTCAAGACGTTCCTTTGAATTTTCTTGATATTGAATTCGATATTTAATGGTATTTTCGTCATCGCGCTGACTTCTTCTTTTAATATCAATTTTTTCGCCGTTTCTAGAATTTTCCTGAACAAAGTCAGGAGCAAAATAGCTGTGTTTGTAATCTATTTTTTTTGTAGCGAAAATTTCGCCGTTAGTCTCTTTATAGTGCACTTCATGAAACAAGGTATTGATGTAGGTATGATGCTCAGTGTACACAAGTTTATTTGTCCCTATGTCATAGGCATAGCCAACAAAATCGGGTTGTTTTATCTCTGCATTGTTTGTTTTCTGATCTGCGGATGCAAGAGACGCGAGCAGTGTTAACAGTATTAATGCACATAATTTAAACATGTTTCACCGCAATAGTTGGGTTAGGAGTTGAAAGCTTTTTATACCCGGTAAGTAGTACAGCCCACCATATTCCTTCAGTTACAAAAAATAATTCGTTGGGCATCGATCCAGCACTTAGGGGAGCTATAGAAGTTGAGAAGGTCGATCCTGATAACGTAATTCCTGCAAAATAACTGATTGGCACAAGAAATAAAGCAATAAAAATTGTTAAGTAGGGCGTTTTAAATAACCACTGCATTGAATGGTTCATTGTGGTGGCGAATCCGAGCCAAAGTCCTAATAACCATAAGGGAGCTAAGAAGTTTAGATTATCGTTGTAATCAAGCGAGCCGAGGTAATCGAGCTGGAACAGCATGGCAATAATACCATCACCTAGATAGCCTATTAAACTAAAGACAGTGAGCCCCATCAATACTTTGAATTCTGTTCGAAACATCATCAGATAAACAACAAGCAAAGCAATGACAGCGACTGCCGCGTTTAAGTCATTACCTTGAACACAGATAAACCAAACTAGCTGAAAACCTATTGCATTGATTATACTATTTTTGTGATCGAGAAACTTTGCATAAAGCAGAGCAAGCATTAGCCAGCTCCTTTCGAGGCCACTTCTTTTTTACTGTTCATCTTTACCCAGGTTACTGGAATAAGAGAGATGAACTTAAATAACCAATATAAGCGCTTTGGAAATACACTTCTAAAGTTACGCTTCTCGATGGCTTTAACAATTCTATTGCTGGCCTCGTCGGGAGACAGCAAAAAAGGCATTGAGAAATCATTTTTCTGCGTAAGGGGTGTATCAATGAAACCGGGCATGACATCAGTTATGTCGATGTTTTTTGCTTTTAAATCAATCCGTAGTGCACTTAAAAAGTAACTCAGAGCAGCCTTTGAGGCGCCATAAGCTTCTGCTTGAGTAAACGGTGCCATGCTAGCCATTGAAGTGATTCCCACAATGTGACCATTATGAGACTTTTCTAATAAGGGGAGAGACGCTTGGATAGCTTTAACACTTCCGTGAAAATTGATTGCCATAACGTGATCAATACACGACCAGTCACTTTGATCAACTTCGAGGTACTGGCAGTCACCTGCAGACAGAACAATTCGGTCTAAATGATCCGTTAATTCACACAGTGATTGTTCAATACTGTCTTTACTGTCTTTAACTAGATCACAAATTAAAGGAAAAATGTTATCTGACTCAAGCGCTAATTCTGCTAGCGCGTCTCGATTACGACCAGAAGCGATTACTTTATTTCCTTGTTGTGCAAACTGCTTGGCAATCGCTCTTCCTATGCCACTGCTTGCACCAGTAATCCAAATTATTTCGTTACGTATCATGATAGCTTCTTACACCTCTTCCTTAATTGCTAATATCTTTTGTACGCAGTAATGAGAAAGATGGATTACTAAAAGTAACGTTACTTAATAAAAGGGTTTAACATTCTTCCAAAGAAACCAGTCATTTTCAAAGGAGCGTCCATTACAGCAAAGCATATACAATCTTCTTTATCGTGTGCTTTTGGCTGGTGATGTGTACTGGTATCTGCCAATATAAAATCCCCAGGGTGATAATCTCCAGATAAGTCTGAGAAACTGCCAGCCATTACCAAGGTAAATTCATTACCGTTGTGCGTATGTTGTGGTAGTTCTTTTCCTGCTGCTATTTTGTAGAAACGAGCCGTATACCTTTCATCAGAAAATGGTAGATCATAGCTTTGGATGCTCTTACTAAAGCCAGTCCACGGTAAATTTTCATAATAATCAGGTACAAATCTTTGTAATGGTTTAGGCAATCTTTGATTTGCGTTAGCAAACTGATTTGCATAAAGGGCATCTATTGGGTTCGTATCTTCTGTTTTACTATTATCTTTAAGAGCCGCGCCCAATGTATTATCAGCGTTTTTTCGGTTCTGTAAATTTTTAAGCAGTCTTGATTTTGCATCAGGCTTAAGCTTTGCAGGGGCTGAGATATCAATTAGGTCTCCTCCCAGTTGTTCATACAGACTTACTTTTAGATGGCATTGTTTGCAGCTTTCGAGATGACAAGCTACCTGAATACCTAGTGCGTTGGTCAGTTGACCTGCCGCAAATTGCATTAAAAGTTCGTCAGCAGGATGATAATTAGCCATGTCATTTGCTCTTTCGCAAGGTTATCAAGTTTTTTCATTGCCAAGCGTAAGCGAGACTTAATGGTTCCAAGAGGTAAGCTTAAATCAAGAGATATCTCACTATGAGATTTTCCTTCGAAATATACCTTGTACACAATTTGTCTCTGCTCTTCGGGTAGCGATTCAATAAGTATACGCACACGATTCGCATTTAGATCACCCTGGACATCATCCTCTAATTTAGAAGATCCAAATTGGTCGGAGTAGGCCTGCTCAAAATCGCCGTCAGGCCATAAATCAAACGATTGAATGAGATTTGGTTTTTCTTTGCGCAAAAGATCGATACGTCTATTACGAATGATTGTGTACATCCAAGTCATAGCCGAAGCGGTTTTTGGATTGAATTGAGGTGCTTTATTCCAAACAGTGAGCATGCATTCTTGCAGAAGGTCTTCTGCATCAGACGAATTGGATCCGCACTTGATAGCATAAGCCTTTAAACGGCCTGCGCAAGAATCGAACAGCTCTAAGTAGGCTGGCTCATTGTGTTGAGCTATCTGCAAAACTAGTGTGTTTAGATATTGAGCATTGGACTGAGCGCTCTGAGTCAAAATGATACCACTGTGTAATTATTAATGTCGCGCACACCAGCAAATCTAACGCAATGCTTACTATTGGTAAAGCAAAAATAACTATATCTTGTAATTCTGAATCCAAACCTCTTTGTTGTGCGTATTAGAGGTATATTATTTAAAAATAAAATTAGAATTTATAAAATGACTCAATTAGCTCAACTCGAGACTCAAGATCCCAAAGTAGACGTATTGTTAGACTTCGCAGTTATAGGAGCAGGCGTTGCCGGATTGACTGCTGCAAATAAGATTAGCGGTGAAGGGCACAACGTTGCTGTTTTTGAAAAGGCTCGGGGTACCGGTGGTCGACTCTCCTCTAAGCGAGTCACTGGGAACAATGGCGAGTTTATGGCTTTTGATCTTGGTTGCGTTAGCCTAACAGGTGAAAGCGAAGCGTTTTCTCACCAACTAGAAGATTGGCATTTAAAAGGTGTTGTAGAGCCTTGGTGTCTTGACTATCAAAATTTGACTCATTACGTTGCTGTTCCCAGAAATTCAGCGTTGACGCGTCACTTGAGTAAAGATTTAGAGTGTCATTTTTCAACCCAAGTCAGTTCTATTCGACGGGTTAATAACATCTGGCATCTATATATCCTTGAAAATGAAAATGAAAAACTGCTAGCCATGGCAAAGAATGTCATCATCGCCGCGCCACCTGTGCAAGCATTTGATTTATTACCCAGCGACAGTTATTTAAGAAATGAGCTTGTGAAAGTTAAAATGGGCGCGCAATGGGTTATGGGGTTGGAGATTGATAATACTTTGCCAAGCTCACATCCTATCCAATATCCTCAAAGTGACATTATTTATTCGATCAGCCAAGAGAGTCGAAAGCCCGGGCGCAGAGATGGCGATAGCCATAACGAAAATGATCTAGGCCCCATAATATTACAAATTCAAGCCAGCTCGGACTGGACTCTTAATCATTTAGACTTAACCAAAGAGCAAGTCGTTGCGGCTTTATCCGCTGAATTAGAACACTGCATTCAACAACCTTTAAAGGTTATTAATGCTTATGCTCATCGTTGGTTATATTCTTGTGTTTCTCAATGCATAAATACTCGAGAGGGGTATTTATGGGATGAGGAGGGGCTGGGTTTGATTGGCGATTACTTAAACAACGATTCTTATGGTGTTGAATCTGCTTGGTTGAGTGGAAAGCAACTTGCTGATTGGTTAACGTTAACTGATTTTGCGGGTCATTCTTAAATTATTGACCGCTTTAAAGTGAGATAGCTAAATATGAACAATCTAGTTTGGGTTCGCAGTGATTTGCGCATCTACGATAATCCGGCTCTGTTTAATGCCATGTCGAAAGGGCCAACGGTTGCTGTTTATTTTTTGACCGATAAACAATGGGATAAACATGGTTTATCTCAAATTAAACGACGTTTAATCGTTGATCATTTGTTTGAGTTAGAAGAGCAATTATCAACACTGAACGTACCGTTAATAGTGATTGATTGCGATTTTTTTGCACATATTCCTCAACGATTATCTGAGCTGTGTACTAAATTAGACATAAATAAAATATATTATAATCATGAATACGAAGTAAATGAAAATGTATGCAGTAATGACGTCAGTGCGACGTTAGCTCAGGTCAACATTGAGTCGCAGTGTTATCACGACCAATGCATTGTTGCTCCTGGTTTAGTTTTAAATGGCAGTAGTGAGTGTTATAAAGTGTTTTCTGCTTTTGCTAAAAATTGGTTGAACAATTTATCGACATTCGCGAGACCGTTATACAGTAAGCCTAATCCGCAATCGGAGTTGGCATTAACATCTGACATTCGTTGTCTCAAAAATTATTTACTGGATGTTGATACCAAGACTAAAGATCAATGGCCTATCGGTGAAAATGAAGCGCATGATCGCTTAAATGAATTTTTAGAGCAAAATGTTAGCAACTACCATAATAGTCGCGACTTTCCAGATTTAGATGTTACCAGTCATTTGTCCGTTTATTTAGCACTCGGTATTTTGACGACACGCCAATGCTTGCAAGCATTGGTCAGTTATTCTCATCAAGATGATGATCTATTATTTGAAGTAAAGGGAGAGGGCGAGCGTTGCTGGCTTAATGAATTGGTCTGGCGTGAATTTTATCGTCACATATTGGTTGCTTTCCCCAAGGTTTGTAAAGGTAAACCTTTTAAGGATGTAACTGATAACTTGCCTTGGAAAACTAATAATCAAGACTTCCAAGCTTGGTGCGAGGGGAAAACGGGCGTTCCTATTGTTGATGCGGCTATGCGTCAACTTAATACTACCGGCTGGATGCATAATCGATTGCGTATGATCGTAGCGATGTTTTTAACCAAGCATCTGATGATTGATTGGCGTTTGGGCGAAGCTTATTTTTATGGCAAGCTGGCCGATGCTGACTTAGCCTCCAATAATGGTGGTTGGCAGTGGTCAGCCAGTACCGGTGTTGATGCGGTTCCTTATTTTCGAATATTTAATCCGTATCGACAAGCAGAACGTTTTGATCCGAAGGGCGATTTTATTCGTACCTACATTCATGAACTTGCCGGTTTAAAAGGTAAGTCAATCCTTCAACCAAGTAAGGTACAAGCGATGGAACACGGTTATCCTACTCCTATTGTTGATCTGAAATTAGCTGGCGACAATACAAAAGCTTTATTTAAAAATCTTAATGCATCGTCAGTAGCTCAAGGGATGAACTGTTAAATGAAGCTTTTAAAGCAGCTGGGGCATAACGCCATTCGCTGGATTGATTCTGAGGCAGAGTCAACTAACGTCCCAGACACTAATTTTAAAAAAGTTAATGGTAGGCAAGTAAACTGGCAGAGAGTCATTCCATTTTTTGCAGTCCACCTCACGTGTTTATTTGTGTTTGTTGTTGGTTGGAGTCCTGCCGCAATCATTATGTGTTTATTTATGTTTTGGCTCAGAATGTTTGCGATCACTGCATTTTACCATCGTTATTTCTCACATCGGAGCTTTAAAACCAACCGTTTCTGGCAATTTGTATTTGGTGTTATTGGTGCCAGTGCTGCACAACGAGGCCCTTTATGGTGGGCTTCACACCATAGGAAACATCATAAATACGCCGATAGTGAGAATGATATGCATTCACCAAAGAATGGTTTTTGGTGGAGTCATGCGGGCTGGTTCACCTGCGAGGATGCGTTTAAAACTGACTACAGCGTGATTAAAGATTTGGCTAAATTTCCTGAGCTTAGATTTATTAATCGTTTTGATATTCTTGTGCCTTTTCTATTCGCCACGGCTACTTTCTTGTTTGGAAAATTTCTAGAGGCTTATTACCCTTCTTTAGGGACAAATGGTTGGCAAATGTTGATTTGGGGATTCTTCGTCTCTACCGTTGCATTGGCTCATTCGACTTTTACTATTAATTCACTATGTCATATCTGGGGTAAACGACGTTTTGATACCAAAGATGACAGTCGTAATAATGTATTTTTGGCTTTATTAACACTGGGTGAGGGCTGGCATAACAATCATCATCGTTATGCAGCGTCTGCTCGCCAAGGTTTTTATTGGTGGGAAATTGATATTTCGTATTATGTATTAAAAGTGTTGAGCTGGTTGGGTATTGTTTACGATTTACGTCCTGTACCGAATAAAATCTTACAGGAGGGTAAGGACAATGATGCAAGCTGAAGAGATAGTAGAGAGTTTTAAGCAGCTTTATAACACTCTTAATAGAGACACAGTTGCGATTGAATTGTTGAAGCAAGTTTATGCTGATGATATTCAGTTTGAAGATTGTTTTCATAACATAAAGGGCATTGGGCCTTTATTTGAATATTTCGATAATCTTTATGAAAATGTTGATCTTATCGATTTCGATTTTGAACACGACTGGTTGAAAGAAGACAGTTGTATGCTGACTTGGACGATGTCTTATCAGCATCCAAAATTGAACAGCGGCAACTTAATTGCCGTTAAAGGCGCTAGCCGACTTGAATTTAAGCAAGGTAAAGTTATTAGCCATCGCGATTATTTTGATGGTGGCGCTTTGCTTTATGAGCATATTCCTTTATTAAAGCGAGTGATCTTTTTTCTAAAGAATAGACTGGCATAATTTATACATTAACAACTACAAATAAGTATGAAAATATTAGGTGATTAGTATGAAAGATGGACAGCCTCAGGTAAGGCAAAAAATAGCAGTCATTGGTGCAGGAATATCAGGTTTATTATCAGCGTATTTGTTAAGCCGCAAGCACGATGTTACCTTGTTTGAAGCCAATAAATACCTAGGAGGGCATACTCATACTAAAACGGTTCAGTCAGGGGGGAAAACGTACGGTGTTAATACGGGTTTCATTGTTTTTAATGATTGGACGTATCCCAACTTTATAAAACTGATGGATCAGATAGGTGTTAAAAGTGAAGCGTCTGAGATGAGTTTCAGTGTGCGAGATGAGAATACGGGTATTGAATACAATGGTACCAGTTTCAATAGTCTTTTTGCACAGCGCAGCAATCTTCTTAAGCCTAGTTTCTGGTTCATGATTCGAGATATATTACGCTTTAATAAGCAGACCGTTGAAATGCTCGATAATGATTCAATACCTGAAGCGCTAACTCTGGGTGATTTTGTTAATCAATACGGATATGGTGATCGCTTTGTTAATCATTATATTGTTCCAATGGGAGCGGCTATATGGTCTGCATCTGTTGATGTGATTATGGAATTTCCATTACGATTCTTCTTAAGATTCTTTAATAATCACGGTATGTTGAGTGTTGATAACAGGCCGGAATGGCGAGTGATTACAGGGGGCTCTAAATCTTATATTGAACCTCTCATTCAATCGTTTAAAGATAATATACATTTGAATTCTCCGATAGCATCGGTCAAACGATCAGATGAAAATGTTGTTATTAAAACATTCTCAGGGGATGAATACGAATTCGATCAAGTTGTTTTTGCATGTCATAGCGATCAAGCCTTAGGCATGCTCGATGAACCTACCCAAGATGAAGATGACATTTTAGGTGCCATCCCTTACCAGCAAAATGAAGTTGTCTTGCATACCGACCGACGTTTAATGCCTAAGAGAAAGCTAGCATGGGCGGCATGGAATTATCATATTCCACAGCGTCATAGCGAATATGCAATGGTTACGTATCACATGAATGCCTTGCAGAATTTTTATGATGCTCCAGATGATTTCATGGTGACATTGAATCGTACTGCTGAAATCGCCCCAGGTAAGATTATTGATAAATACGATTATGCTCACCCAGTTTTCACTATGGATGGTATCGCTGCACAACAAAGACACAGTGAAATCAACAATAAGAATCGCAGTCATTTCTGTGGTGCTTATTGGTTTAGTGGTTTTCATGAAGATGGTGTTAATAGTGCACTTCGGGTTGCTAAATCTTTTGGTATTGACCTGTGAACATTGAGTTAAAAAACTCTGAAGGCGAGCATGTAAACAGTGAATTTAAAAGTGCTGTTTACAGAGGCGAAGTCAAACATCGTCGCTTCAAGCCCGTAACTAATAATATTAACTATCCAATTTTTATGATGTATCTAGACCTAGACGAGTTACCTAGTCTATTGAAGCGCAATTGGTTTTTTTCAACGGGTAAGTTTAACCTCGCATCGTTTAACCGCGGTGATTATTTAAATCCAAAGATTAGCGACCTTAAATTGGCTGTTATCGATAAGGTTGCAACTGAACTAGGTGACGTAGCCTACGAAGTCTCGTCGGTAAGAATGCTGACCAATGTCCGTTATTTTGGTTACAGTATTAACCCAGTAAGCTTTTACTACTGCTTTAATCGCAGTAATGAATTGGTAACAATAGTGGCAGAAATTACCAATACCCCTTGGGATGAAAAATTCAGTTATGTGCTGCCAATCGCAGATGACTTTGTTGATCAAGCAAAAAATATGGCCTATCAATTAAAAGGTCAGTCTAAGCATGTGTTTGAATTTCATAAGGCGTTTCATGTATCACCTTTTAATCCTATGAACATGGATTATCGCTGGGCGTTTTCAGAGCCTAGCAGTAAATTGCATGTGCATATGGATAACTATGTTGACGATACCGCAGTTGATGCCGGTGACAAACATTTTGATGCGACTCTGATATTAGAGCGTTATGAGTTTAATGAAGCTATGCCAAAGGTATTATTCCAATATCCTTTTATGACCGTTAAGGTTGTTGTTGGCATCTACTGGAATGCGCTAAAGCTTTGGTTAAAGCGCTCTCCATTTTACAACCATCCAAATACTGACAAAACCTCTCGTTAAGAGCGCAGGAGTTAATTATGAATATGCCATCTGTTTCAGATGTTAATTGCAAAACCAAAAGTTTCATTCCTGCTAAAGGTCAATTGTCTAAATTTGCAAGAAAATTGGTTCATAGTAAGTTAGCAAGTTTGTATGCTGGCTGCTTACAAATTGAAGAAAATGGCGAGATATTCACTTTTGGGCAAGCCCTTGAAGATACCGACTTAGTCGGTCGTTTGGTCGTTCACGATGCCAGTTTTTACAGCGAGATAATGACGGGAGGAACGATTGGCGCTGCTGAGTCTTTTATGACAGGAGACTGGAGTAGCTCTGATTTAACCAAGCTTGTCAGAGTGATGGTTCGCAATCTGGATATTCTCGATCACATTGAAGGTGGATTAGCATTAATATCCAAACCCCTGTTGAAAGGTTTTCATTATTTTAATCAGAATTCTGCGAAAGGCTCTCGTCGTAATATTGCTGCCCACTATGATTTAGGCAATGATTTATTCGAAGCCTTCCTTGATCCAACCATGATGTACTCATCAGGTATTTTTCCATCGGCAGAGGCTGGAATGGAAGACGCATCGTTGAATAAGTTAAAGGTGATTTGTGATAAATTACAATTGACTGCTGATGACCATGTTGTTGAAATCGGAACAGGTTGGGGCGGTTTTGCTATTTATGCCGCTAAGCATTATGGCTGCAGAGTTACGACAACCACGATCTCACAGCAACAATTTAATCTTGCCAAACAAAGAGTTGAAGAAGAAGGCCTGCAAGATAAAATAACGTTATTATTAGAAGACTACAGAGATCTAAAGAAGGTCTATGCCGGTCAATTTGATAAGCTAGTCTCTATTGAAATGATTGAAGCAGTGGGCTGGAAATTTTATAATACTTTCTTTTCACATTGCAGTGCCTTATTGAAGCCTGAAGGACTCGCGCTGATACAAGCGATTACTATTGTTGATCAGCGTTACGACCAAGCGCGCAAGGATGTTGATTTTATTCAACGTTATATATTCCCTGGCAGTTGTATCCCATCGGTGACGGCGCTGGTTAATGCCAGTACTAACGCCAGTGATTTAAATCTTGTTCAAGCGCAAGATTTTGGACTTCATTACGCTCGTACCTTAAAAATGTGGCAAGATACCTTTAATGAAAAATCAAAGCTGATTTCTGAATTGGGATACAGTGATGATTTTAAACGTATGTGGCAATTCTATTTAAGTTACTGTGAAGGAGGCTTTGAAGAACGTACTATTGGTGTTAACCACTTAGTATTTGCAAAGCCTCGCGCGAAGCTGGCTTATTAGTCATTCGTTCTTATAAGTCATAGAGATAAACGTGACATATTTTACGTTTATCTCCTTATTTATTCTATTTCGTTGTACTCAAATGGCATTTTCTTGTATGTATTTTCCTCTAGGTAATTCTTAATACTTTGCTTTCTTGTTATTGTAATTCCAATCAATTATTTGATCAGCTACACCGTTTTTATTATGGTAACGGGGTTGTTGATGATCAATTTGCAATAGAATAAATATAAAAAATGAAAGGCATATTATGAGTAATTCCGCGCTTAACGGTGCTAAAGCGTTAATCAAAACACTGTCTGATTCAGGCGTCGATACTTGCTTTACCAACCCAGGAACATCCGAAATGCATTTTGTCGCGGCACTGGATGGTTCAGATATGCGGGCAGTCTTGTGTCTATTTGAAGGCGTTGCAACGGGTGCTGCTGATGGCTATGCACGCATTGCTAATAAACCTGCCGCGACTTTATTGCATTTAGGTTGTGGCCTAGGAAACGGTTTGGCCAATTTACATAATGCCCGGAAAGCGAGGGTGCCTATGGTCAATATTATTGGCGATCATGCACTTTGTCATAAGCAATATGATGCACCGTTAGAGTCTGATATTGAAACGGTTGCTCGTAATGTGTCGAGTTGGATTCGTACTTGCGCAAGTAGCGATCAGATTGGAGCAGATGCGGCAGATGCGGTTGAAGTAGCTAATAAAGCACCGCAACAAATTTCTACGCTGATTATCCCCGCGGATGCTTCTTGGGGAGAAGGGGGGATTGCCGCAGAGGCCCAATTATCTCCGGTAACAGATATCGCACCGGCTGAACGGATTCGTCAAATATCAGAAGTATTATTAACGCGGGGCAAGAAAACGGCAATTTTATTGGGTCGTCGGGTTCTGTTGGAAGAAGGCCTTCTTGCGGCGGCAAAAATTTCAGAAAAAACAGGTGCGAAGCTATTTTGTGAGGTTTTTCCAACCCGTCTTCAGCGAGGCGTCGGTCTGCCTTATGTTGAGC
This sequence comes from Oleispira sp., assembly GCA_051276935.1. Taxonomy (GTDB): domain Bacteria; phylum Pseudomonadota; class Gammaproteobacteria; order Pseudomonadales; family Oceanobacteraceae; genus Oleispira. Next base: position 14,422 of record JBNMPQ010000002.1, read on the forward strand.
GCATTGCTTATTTGGCCGAGCTCGCTGCTGTCCAGTTGAAGGGCTATAAAGATTTAATCATTATTGATACTAAAGAACCTGTTTCTTTTTTTGCCTACCCAGGTAAAGAGAGTTATCTAGTGCCCGATACATGCAAGGTGCACCATCTTGTTAGCGTCGAGCAAGATGCACTGGGCAGTTTGCAGGCGATTGTCGATGCTGTTGATGCAAACGATGCTAAAGCCGTCTTACAGCAGGCTGCTCGACCTAGATTACCTAACGGTAAGCTCAATGCTGCTAAGGTCTGTCAGGCCGTTGGTGCGCTTATGCCAGAAAATGTCATTATATCTGACGAAGCACAAACCTCAGGTTTAAAGCTCTCGACCTACACCGCAGGATGTCCGCCACACGATGTACTGACGTTAACGGGTGGTGCCATTGGGCAGGGTTTACCTGTTGCGATCGGCGCTGCAATTGCGGGTAATGATGGGAACGGGAATGATCGACCCGTTATCGCCCTGGTGGGTGATGGTTCGGCGATGTATACCATTCAGTCCTTATGGACTCTGATGAATGAGAACCTTGATGTGACCGTGATTGTTTTAAATAACCGTTCCTATGCGATTCTAAATATTGAATTAGAGCGTGTAGGCGCTGAAGGTGATGGGCCAAAAGCCAAATCTCAGTTGGATTTATCCAAAACCCCCATCGATTTTGTTGCCATGGCAAAAGGTATGGGAATGCCCGCTAAAAAGGCGACCACGGCAGAAGAATTTAACGATGCTTTAGCAGTAGCCATTCGTGAGCCGGGTCCACATCTTATTGATGCCATTGTGCCCAGTGAATATGAAGGGTTGAAGCTGAAACTCTTACCGTATGTATTAAGCGCAATGAGCTCGATACCTTCGCCGATTGCCAAGGCATTAAAGAATAAGCTGGCGCCTTAATATTTTGTACTTGTTAAATAATGAAGGGTAATCGACATTTCTTTAGAAAATAATGCTTTCCATGCCAGTCTGTTGTTAAGTAATTTTATGCTGGCTTTTCAAACATGAGAATTTTAAAAAAATTAACCGCATATATATATATCGTTGACTAACTCTTTTTGTAGTGTGGTAGTCTCTGCTCAATTAATTGATCTTGATGTTAAAGTATTAAAATTTTATAAAATGTGAATAAGGCTAAGCCCTAAAGCACGAATAGCCCCTTATATTGTTATCCATTGCTATGAAAAAATTAAAAATGATGCAAATAATTACCTCGTCTCTTTATCGTGGATTTAAACGGTTTTTATTGGTTTATTTCGAGATGGTACTTCACCTATTCAGTACCTGGGTTAAAGGTATGGCGGCGTTGATTGGTTAGTTCAACGCGACAATCTTGATGGGCCTACTCATCTTTTGGTTTTGGGTATATAGTCTTATTCTGACTAATAGTTCTTTAGTTAGTTCAGTACCCTTAGCCAGTAATGTTGATTGATTGTCTGTTATCATGTCTTCTAACAGCACCATGCCTGGTAATAGATTATTAACGTTTACGGTGAGGGCATCATTTTCGAGGCCGACTTGAATGTTTGATAATTTTTCTATGAAATCTGGGTTGAGTTCATCATCTTGCTTCAACAGATTAATAGCTGATTTAAGGTTGTGACCTGACTCTAAAACCTTATCAAACTTTAAGGCTATTTTAAGCATATCTGCGCCAAGCAATATTCTGCCCTGCACTTCTTCTACACCATTGTGAATCAAATGGTTTACTTTGTTGGACAATCTAACCATCTCTGCGATATTTTCTAAACGCGGAATGTGATTGATCATTTTACTACTGATCAAGGGAATGTCCTGCAATACAAGTTTTTCATGAGATGACAGTTCACTATTGGGATTCAGTGCTTTTTCGATAAGTTCTTCTGGCAAGGTTAAATAACCTAAACTATAAAGCATTGCTGCCACTTCAAAATCCCAAGTGTCGACTTCACCAAGTTCATCAGCCATGTGACGAATATATTTTCTAATTCGATTAAAATTACTAAAAACATGAGGCTTTACGATGGCCAACAGTTCACTCAGTAATTCAATAGTTCCTTTTACGGTATTTTTTAATAAATCTTTTTCAGTATTGATTAGTCTATACTGACCAATAGCGCTCTTTAAAGTATCTTGTAAAATGTCTTGTGGGCAGGGCTTACTTAAAAAACTAAAGATTTGCCCTTTATTAATAGCGGCAATGGCTGAATTCTGATCCGTTTGCCCAGTCAATAGTATTCTAACTGTATTGGGTGATTTCTTTTTAGCTTTCTCTAAAAATTCAGCGCCGTCCATATTGGGCATGCGCATATCCGAGACGATCACTGCAAACTCACCTTCGCTGTCCATTAAATCTAACGCTTCTTGGCCGCTGTTTGCTGTTGATATTTCTGCTTTATTTCTGAACTGGCGCTTAAAAGAACTGAGGATATCGGGTTCGTCATCGACAAATAATATTTTTTCTGAAATGTCCAATATACTCTCCTTGTGCTGATATTTAATATTAAAAATAGATTGTTATTGATAGGGTAGCTGTAAAATGAAGGTTGTACTTTCGCCGGGCACCGTTTCGAATAATAATTCACCATTATGCCTTACTTTTATAATGCTGTAAGAGAGTGCTAATCCTTGCCCAGTTCCTTTTCCTATGGCTTTAGTCGTGAAAAATGGATCAAATATTTTTTCTTGAATAGACTTAGGTATACCTCCACCAGTGTCTGATATTCTGATTTCAGCAAAATCGTCTTTACCCCGGGTCTGTATTTTTATTTCTCCCATATCTACTGAATTATCGTTTTCGACTTTTTCTTTGATCGCATCTGCTGCGTTAACGATGATGTTGAGAATGACCTCGTTAAAGGGGCCTGGATGACACATAACATCTTTAATGTTTGGGTCTAGATCCACTTCCATTTTTGCATGATATTTCCAGGTATGTTTAGATATGGTGATGGTACTTTCAATGCAGCTGTTGATGTTTGTAGCGACTTTATCTTCAGCGTTAGGGTGTGAGAATTCTTTCATCGCTTTTACGATAGTGCACACTCTATTAACACCTTCTGTTGTTTGAGCGAACGCTAAAGGCAGTTCTTTACTCAGGTATTCAAAGTCGGATTTTTTAAAGATAGAATTTAATTTTTCTATATCCAGTGTGTTATGTATTAACGATAGTTTGATCTCTAAAAGGGCCTCAGTAGTATCATCAAAAGACTCTTTCAAGAAGCTCAAGTTATCACTGATATATTGCATAGGGGTATTTATTTCATGTGCAATACCAGCAGATAACTGGCCAATAGACTCTAGGTACATAGATTGTTGATGCCTTTTTTCTAAATGTCTTTTTTCTGTAATATCATCCATCAATAATAAGTAACCAGAGAATGACCCATTTGGCTCAACAAAAGGTGTGATAGCAACGGATAAGATTCGATTGTCTTCCTCACCATCTCTCTGGTAACTTACGTCAAATTTTTCTGTATTCACACTTTTATTTAAACTGTCGTAAAGTTTAGCAATAATAATGGGCCAGTCGCATATGATATTTAATTCAAATAACCTTTTCTGAATTGCATCGGATTTACTGATTCCAAAATATAATTCAGCCTGATGGTTCCAATGGGTTACCAAATCGTACTTGTCTATTCCAATGGCCGCTGAGCTCATTTCATCAATGAGTCGAACATTTTGCCTATAGACCTGTTCAAATCGTTCTCTTTCTTGGGCTAAAATAAATACATCGGAAAGCGTTTTTGATATATCTTTATAATAATCATTCTCTTTAGAATGATGAATTACATCGTGTTCTGTTTCTATTTTTAAAAAAGCAAATACTATATCTTTGTTTTGTAAGGGGATTGTGACGCTTATCTTACGTTTAATGCTTTCCTTTAAATAATAAAAGTCATTTTCTAATTCTTTAGAATACTTTAAGGAGTAAATCTTTTTTTGGTAGTTAAAGATCTTATCTTCAGAATCTTGGGCGCCAGAATGTGCAATACGCTCTACTTTATCTTCATGAATTGTATAGATACTAGCAGAGCTATAGTTTGAGTTTGAACTTTGTGAGTTTATTATCTGGCATGCAGACTCAGCGACAGTAATTAAGCTTTTTTTATCTAATAATAACTCTAGAAGACTGCTGCTTATTATTTTTCTCTGATGGCTAGTATGAAAAGAATTATAGTTTTTTGATCTGTGAATAGCCGAAGTAATTGTTCGTAATAGTATGTGAGGAGTGATGATTTTTATATTTAGAATATCATCAAAATCAATGTAGTCATAATGTTCCAGGTTAAAAGCACTTGCCGAGTTAGAGATTGCAATGATTGGTGATAGAGGATAAATATTTCTTAGCTTTTTGCAGTCATCTTTATAATTATCAATATTAATGGAAGAGATGTTAATAATTATAATGTCAATTTTTAATTCATTAATGGTATCGATAGCGTCCCGAAAGTTGTCATTTTCGTGAACGTACAGTTTGATTGGTTTGTTTGTAAAGCCCGAGTTGTTACTTTCATTAGTAACACTTGCATCAATATTGTTGTTAATGTCTTTGATCGTATTTTTAATAGTATGTCTAGAAACGGGATTATTATCCAGAATCATTAGGCTAATGTTCATGAGATTTTATCCAAGTGTAAGTTCTATCTGTTCATTAATTGCTAGCTTATTAAGTTATTGCATAAGCTTAGTCTAAAATCAGTAGGCAACTCCGAGTTTACATATTCTTTAGAAAAGGGTGGAGGACGCAGAAGACCGGTGTGAGGCGAGATTATTTATGATTTATATTAGTAAGTTTAAGCCTATAATATTCAATTGTGATTACTTTTACGGATCGGTTGATTCAATGACTAAAGATTTAAAAATTAAAAAAGTACGTATCGATATTATCTCAGACGTAATGTGTCCTTGGTGTGTTATTGGCTATAAGGGACTTCAGCAAGCGCTGGAACAATTAGACGGTGAGCTGGAGGCCAGTATTCATTGGCAGCCGTTTGAACTTAATCCAAATATGCCTGATCAAGGCCAGGATTTGGGTGAGCATATTGCTGAGAAATACGGAAGTACTCCGCAACAGAGCAAGCAAAACAGAGACCATATTACGAAGATGGGGGCAGATCTAGGGTTTGAGTTTAACTTCACTAATGGCCAGAAAATTGTAAATACCTTTAAAGTTCATCAATTGCTCCACTGGGCAGGTGAGTCATCAGACTTACAAACTGAATTAAAAATGGCGTTTCTAAGTGCCTATTTTACTCAGGGTCAAGATGTCAGCAGTAATGACGTGTTGTTACAGATTGTTGCTGAGGTGGGTTTAGACAGTGAATACGCTGGTAAATTGTTAAACGATCAGGTGTACGCGGGCGACGTTAGAGCATTGCAGCAGCAATGGGGGCAGCTTGGAGTGACTGCGGTACCCACGTTCATTATCGATGAAAAATACATGATCTCCGGTGGCCAGCCTCCGGAAGCATTTGTGCAAAGCCTTCGAAAAATGATGGAATAGCTTGGTTAATCGTTCAGGTTAATTTTTTTGGCTAATCTCTGTTTAATAAATTGTATTTTCAGGTTTTAATACCGCCAACTTAACTCAGAATAATGGGCTGTCTCATGTTTAAGTGGTGGGTACTTTTAACTCTATATTTAACTCAAGGTTTACCTCACGGCTTTTTTAGCCAAGCATTACCTACCCTGCTGCGCCAGCAAGGCATGAGTCTAGAATCTATTGGTTTGATGTCTTTGGTTTCATTGCCTTGGGTATTAAAATTCTTGTGGGCACCACTGCTTGATCACTATCAGCCATTGAAGCGATTAACGGGGGGGCGCATTGATGGGCACATTCGTAAAACATGGATTATTTCGGCGAATTCTGTTGCTGCAATCGTGCTCATTTTTATCGCTTCCACTCCTTTAGATTTCTGGATTAACCAAGCAGCGGTTGGTCTAGCCTGCGCCCTTTTTGTATTAACCATTTTTGTTGTGACCCAAGATATAGCCACGGATGCATTGGCGGTTGAAAATATTGCGCCTGCTCAACGTGGATTAGGTAATAGTGTGCAAGTCGCAGGTTATCGCTTGGGAATGATTGTGGGGGGCGGGGTGTTATTAGCCATTTTTTCACACTTGGGTTGGGCAGGTACACTCTGGGGGCTTGCGGGGTTAATGCTACTGGGATTGATCCCTCTTTGGTTTTGGCAGCCTGCAGACGTTAAGGTTGATAAAGAGCCCGTGTTCAGCCATTGGATGGGCTTCTTGCGTTTACCGGGTGCGGGTGCTTGGTTACTGTTATTACTCACGTATAAAGTAGGAGACGCCTTCGGCACCGTTATGATTCGCCCACATTTGGTCGATTTGGGTGTGACGTTGCCCGAGTTCGCTGAACTTTTAGGGCTGTGGGGAACGGTTGCCGGTTTGTTGGGGGCCTTGCTGGGTGGTGTGTTGTTGAAATTTCTACCCAGAATGCAGGCTCTTATGCTGTTTGTCACATTAGAGGGCATTGCGATTGGTTTGTACTCGTTGCTGACTTCTTTAGATTGGACGTTGATTTATACGTTAATTATTGCAGAACACGTTGCGGGAGGAATGGCAACAGTCGCCTTGTTTACGGTAATGATGGATCGTTGTCGTGAATCGAGCGCGGGTTCTGATTACGCTTTGCAATCCTGTTTAGTTGTTTTGTCGACCTTGGTTGCCAGTAGTTTTTCAGGTTTTTTTGCTGCGAATTTTGGTTATGAAATGCATTATTATTGTGCAGCGTTGTTATGCGGGCTTGGTTTGATCGCTTTATTTCTGAATAAAAAAAATTGTCTTAGTCCTGATAGAAATTAGATGTTTAGTAAAATTATTTATAATCATTCGGGAGATTAACTCTAATTGAAAATAATTGGCAGGATTGTGTAAAAAAATATTAAACTAATGCGCGTATTTCATGCAAATCTAATAATTAAGCATGAGTAGTGCTCTTGAATGTTACTTTCTGTTAATGCAAAATACTTTTCAGTTGCGATAGCTCTAGGAATTATATCGCTGTATGTCATAACTAATGGAAAGTTTCTCACATGAATTTTAAAATCAATCTTCTTAGCGTTGCCGTTGCTGCGTCTTTATTGACCGCTTGTGGTGGCGATAGTTCAAGCTCATCCGAACCAGACGCAGCTCCAGATTCTATTGTGGATGCTGCACCTGTTGAAGTACTCGTTGAACCTTTACCGTATAGCTTTAGTGAAACAGAGCTATTGGTTTTGGGTAAAGGTTTTGTTGCGGGGTTAGATGCGCAAACGGTTCAGTTAAGTTCAGGTCTGGGCAATCTAGCTGGCGGCTTATTAGGTTCGATGATTGAATTTAATCAAGGTCCTATTCGTCTTGCAGGCTTTGAAGGTCTTGAAAATCCTATGTTTCTTGAAGGACCTTCAGGTCTGAAAGGCAGTTTGTACGATTTTATGCAAGCCGTATTCTTGATGAGTGAAGTTGCTGGTTCGTTAAGAGATATCGTAGATGAGATGGGTTCGTCAGGAGAATATCCTGTGCAACTCGACACTCCTAATGTGTTTTTTGAGGACGGTATCGTTGGGCGCTATGAGTACAGTGTGAATTCAGAGGGTGACCTAACTATGTCGATAATCGGTCAGATAAATAATAGTGCTTTCACTGCCTCGAATATTGATGCTGTTTTGACGTTAGTCGATACCTCTGAAACTGAGAAAACATTAGTTATTTCGGGTAGTTTTGCTAATACATTTGAGGATGTTGAAATTTCTGTTGGTCGTGCTGAGTTCTCTAATGTTGAATCAGAAACAGGGTCTGACGTCACGGCTGTTATAACAAATATATCAGCCGTATTAGACGGTGTAGTCGCAACGGCTTCTGCGTCCATGTCATTAGTTTCTGGTTCTGAGAATGCTATCGCTGGAACAGCACGTCAGCTACCTGTTGTCGGTCTTCTGGCTGACCTAGCGGCTAACTTCAGTGATACTTCTAGCAGAATGTTAAACATTGCCTCGATTGAATTATCAGACGTTCGGTTAGAAGTAGAAACCGGTGAGTACATCAGTGCTGATAGTATTTTGTTCGAAGATGCTGATGCGGCCGATTATATGGTTGATTATACCGATGGTTCAGGCGAAGTGGCAAATTATGAGTTTAATGAAGAGGGGAATTCGTTAGTCTTGAGCAATCAGTTTGGCTCCACTATCTACACCTATACTCTTCTGGAAGAGAATGAGGCAGTTTTTGCTAAGTCTTCGACCGTTATTTCAGCTGAGTTTGAATTGATCCCTGCTGACATTACACCTTATCAGATTAGTTGTGTTTCTGTGGATGAGAATTTTCTAATTAGATCTCCTCGTATTGACATTTCATGTGATGAAAATGGTGAAAATTCTTACTATAACTCTTTAGCAGAGGCAGTAAGTGGCCGCTCGGTTTATGGTATTCCCAATAGCTTCAATTCAATTGTTATGCCCAATCAATTAGTAGGTGGGAGTGGTGTTTTAACTGGAAATGTTTCACAAGGCATGGATTCAATGCTTGAGCCAATTACCTTCTCTGTAGCGGCACAGGGTGAGTTCGGTTTAGCGGGCGGTTTAACCGTGCCTTATCAACTCAGTCTGAATCATCCAGGTGCTTATAATTATCAAGCACAAGCAGTCATTGGTGCAGTTCCATCATTAACAGCTAATTACAGCACGCTTGAAGAAAATATAGTTGTAACTAGCACTATCCCCTTCACTCCTGCAGACGCAGCTTTTGCGCCAACGGAAGCGATCGTTGAATTTTCTTACTATCTAGCAAACCCCGTTTTTGATTACGAGACGGGTATTGCTACGGTTGGTGCACTAACAGTCAACGGCACGACCGTTGCAAATGTAACAACCACTGGTGGTTTTATGAGAAGGTCTTTACTTGGCATGAATGCGAGTTATGTATTAACATTTGTTGATAATACTCATCCGGCTTCTGGTGGTTTATTCACAACCATTGAATGTCCAATCCAAGTAAAAGAGGTTCAATTTAGATCTATTGAATGTACTGACGACCAGTCTGGTATTATTGACCTTGCTAAGGTGACGGAATTCTTTTTTGAGGGCATGTTTGGAAATAACTTACCCTTCGAAGATGACTTTTTACTACCAGCTCCTATTATACTAAACTAAATGAGAGTTTAGTATTTTGATGAACCGTTGTTACTCACAAGTATCAACGGTTTTTTTATGGATAAATTTACTTGGGTAAAATAGAATTAACGATGATGTTAATTTTTTGGGGCATCAAATGTGTGATGTTTTCTTGTTGAGTGTTACATTTTCAAATTTAAGTAGGCGAAGATTTTGTAGGGTGTGTCATTAGTCGGTCAATAATAGCCATACACAGCAAAGACACCGTCATCGCTAGCGTTTACTTCTCCTAGTGGCCAATCCTCCCTTCGCTCCAAGCAAAGCAGTGCGGTTTTCATAACCATTTCCATTACACTATTATTTTAACGTATCATGCCTGTGTTGGGTCTTTATTTGTAATATCAGACTTTGTAATATCAGAGAGTAGAATAGGTTAATAATTGATTATGTCAGACGTGAAATTTGAACATCAAATGAATGCAAAGGGCTTGTTCTGCCCAGAACCTGTCATGATGTTACATGATGAAATTAGAAAAATGTCGGTTGGCGAAGCGGTTGAAATACAGGCGACTGATCCTTCGACGCGTCGAGATTTTATTAAGTTTTGCGGTTTTTTAGGGCACGAGTTGGTGCTGGATGAAGAGCGGGAAGGGGTGTTCTTTTACGTGATTCGAAAAGTGTGTTAAATGTACTTAGCATCTTTTTACTAAGCACATCTAATGATCGTCATAACTCCCTTAAAGCTGCGTTACAGCCGCTACTAAGGCTGTGTTGTAGCGTTGCTGCCAAGCTTGATTTGCGTTAAGTATTAGCCATTGGCTAACGGAGTTGTTGATCTGCTGTTGTAAACTTTCTGTTTGGCCTAAACCTTGTGCTAGGCGCTGAACTTGATAGGCCATACGGGCTCTTTGGTCTTCAGCGGGGGACTCTAGTTTAGCCGCAATCTCCAATGCAATACAGGCATCGCGCAAGGCATCGTTACTGCTTAATTCACTAGTATTGCTGTTTGCCGATACTTCGTTCCATTTGCTTTCAACCAACGACTTATCAATGCCTGGTGGCAATTTAAGCTCAGTTGCCTCTGCTTGGTATAATACGTCTGCTTGGACAGAATCTTGAGCTTTTAAACTGATTGCGGATAGCTTATCGGTAAGCGTAATCCAAGCTTGCTGCTTTTTCGCGACCTTGTTTTGCGAGAATAAATTATCTTGCTGCTGTTGAGCGTCGGATAAGCGTTGACGCAATTTTGAATAAAGTGCTTTAGGTAGTGATAATTCAGCAAATTCTAATGAACATAGCTGAAGCGTTTCTTTATTTTCTGCATTGGTTTCTTTTGCAGCCGCTTCAGCTTTAATAAGAATAGCTTGAGCGTGTTCAATACTGGCTTCAATATGAACTTTATTTTGCTGGCGTTGTTCATCTCTTCGAGAAAATACCGCATCACAGGCTAAGCGAAACTCTTGCCACATCTTCTGATCAGCTTTGTTAGGGGTCATCCCAACCGTTTTCCAATCAGCCTGTAATTGCTTACTTTTTTCGATCGCTTGGCTAAGATCTTCTAAATCTTGCAGCGCTTTTGCTTGGTTTATTAGTGTTTCTTTTGCATCAATATTACGCTGATATTCTTCTTTAATATGTGCATAAATTTTATCGGATATTTCTTGTAGCGTCGCTTGGCTATTTTTATGCTCATGGCGATCAACAGGGGAGAAACTGCGGAACGTTTCGCGGGCTGCGTCTAATGTTTTTTGAACAATACCCCAGTCTGCCGTGTCCCAATCCATATTGATTTCGTAATCAGTAAGCTGAGCAACAAGGGTTTGGCGGTTGACTAAGTTTTGTTGGCGTTGAATCGCCATGTCGCTGTAGTAGGCTTTGCAAGGTAAATACGCTTTATCGGCTGCGCTTCGGAATCGGTTCCACAATACTTTGTCATCTTGGCGAGCAATCGGGCCAATGGCTTTCCACTCTTCTTGAAAGTTATGAATTTTATCCGCTAAAATGGCAGGGTCTATTTCACTCCCGACCAAGCTTTCCATACTGACACACAGTGCTTCTTTTTTAGGTGTTGCTGCAAAACCCTGCCAGTCACGAATTTCAGTTAATTGCGCGGTTAAGTTTTGATACTGGCGTTGATATTTTTTAGCTTCCAGGTGGCTAATTTTCTTCATGGCTTGAACAATAATCTGGTGGCATTTATTGGCGTCTTTTAAGTGGCCTTCTGATAGATGTCTTTCTAATTCGGTTAATTGTCGAGCAAGCTGTTTAGAACTGTCGGCTTCGTGTGCACTTAAATTCTGATTGTGTTTAATTGCGCTCTGCAAAGCGTTATCAAGCTCTGCTAATAGAGCCGGAGATTCGATTGTGATGTTTAGCTCAGACGTTTTCCAAGGGAGTTGTTTGACGGTCCTGGTCAGTTCTTTTTGTAAATTTTGGCTTTGGTTCAAACTGCTTTTTTCTAATTTTTGGCTCTGTTCAATAAGCGCTTGAAAGGTATCTTTCTGCTCTACTAATTGAGTGCGAGTGCTGTTTAACGTGAGCCAAGTTTGTAAGGTGTGTTCAAAAACTTTGTTCTGCGCGACTTCAGGATTACTAATTTTCTTAGCGGCTTTCCAATGCTGTTCAATTCCTTGAAGTTGATCAGAAAAGGTCTCAGACGTTTGCGTATTAAGTTCAAGGCTTTCTAGCTGGGCTAGCAATTCAATGAATCTTTCTTTGGCGTTGGCAATGGCAAGTAGTGTGTCTTTTGCTGCTTTTTCCTCTGCAACATGCTCGGCTAATATGCTCTCACATTTAACCAGTGCCACCTTAAACGATTCTTGTTGCTGAGGGTCTTGTTCGTTTAGCGCGCTCCAGTTTTGTTTTAGTAATTGCAGTCGGCCATTATACTCAGGAGAGTAAGCGCTTTTGCTAAGTTGAAGAGCGTGAGTAATGGCACTCGTTATTTTTTCTTCGCGTAATTTAGCATTATCTTCAGCCGCTTTACTGGTTGCTATTTGATCTTTGCAAAAACGATACAAGGCTTTGTCTTTACCTTGAGCAATGTGCATTAGTTTTTGAAGCGACTCACTTTTAACTAAGCCTTGAGCGGATGCCATTCGGACCTTAGAAACGGGATTGTTGCTTGCGATGTCTAAGCGGATACTTTCGCTGCCCAATCGACTAATTGCAGCAAAGCGCAATTCATCATTTTGAGTATAAGTCGCGATATTAACCAAGTCATTATCACTTTTGATCGCAGCTAAATCGTTAATATGCTGATTCGGCAATAATTGAACAAGGTGCTGTTGTTGAGCTTGCTGACGCAATTCTGTTTGCTCGCAGACTAAAAAAGCAGCGAGTTGCTGGGGTGATTTAATCTTAGCAAGGGCTGCAGATCGAATGCTCAAATCGATGTCATTATTGACAATTTGAACCAGAGTTTTTTCATCGTTTAGTTTAGCTAATGCAAGCTTTCGCACTGCAGGATCTTTGTGCTGCCATTTTGGTTTAAAAATAGAAGGTTTGAAAAGATTTTCTAATAACGCCATGTAATTCGTCCTGAAACTAATGCTCGAAAGGATAAGATGTAAATAAGGCCTATTCTACAACTAATTTAGCCGTCATTGAATTGGGTTAGATCACTTGCTGTGGTAAAGTCAGCTCATTCTATAGCTCACCATCCTAAAATTAAATAACTATAACAAGGATAGTCTCAATGAAGTGGCTTAAATTTATACTAATTCCAACCTTATTGGTTTTGCAAGGCTGTGCCTCGATGGGCGTATCCGCTTATCCGTTGGCGGAATTGACTGAAAAATACACCGATGAAACGTCTAAGTTTCTCGCCATAGACGATCTAATTATTCATTATCGTGATGAAGGTACCGGGCCTACCTTGGTTTTATTGCATGGAGTTGCCTCTTCATTGCATACTTGGGACGGCTGGGTTGAGCGTCTAGCCCCTCATTACCGTATCATTCGTATTGATCTACCGGGCCATGGCTTGACGGGAAATGATCCCAGTATCGAGCGTTATGAAACCCCTTATATGGTCGATAAATTAGAGAAATTTCTTAATAAACTCAGTATTGATGACATGTATTTAGCGGGCAATTCTTTGGGGGGGTATATTGCATGGAATTATGCATTGCACCGTCCTGATCGCGTTAAAAAAATGGTTTTGTTAGATGCTGCAGGCTTTACTCAAGATATGCCATTTATTATGAATCTTGCGGCACTCCCGGTGATGGGTGAATTAAGTGGTTTTATGATGCCCAAGTTTATTGTGGATATGAACATAAAAGAGGCCTTTGGCGATGATGACAAGGTCACAGACGAACTTCAGCAACGCTATTTTGATTTAACGATGCGTCAAGGTAACCGTGAAGCATTAGTGAATGTTTTCCGAACAATGAAAGAACAAAGTAGTAAGCCCAATCTTGGTGATCGAGTAAAAGAGATCCAGACTCCTACGTTATTAATGTGGGGTGATCAGGACGAATGGGTACCGCTAAGCATCATGAAGCAATTTGAAGAAGCGCTGCCACACTCTCAATCAATTGTTTATGAGGGTGTTGGTCATATGCCCATGGAAGAGTTGCCTATTCAAACATCTCGAGATGCGCATGGGTTCCTTACCTTGGGTAAGACTTTGCAGGCGCCTTTGGTCGAAGTTCCTTAATTACACTGGGGCTGATCACACATCGCCCCTTAATAAAAAGTAGGTGCAATGAGTCAGTCTATTCTTTGGTACGATTACGAAACTTTCGGGGCCGATCCGTCTTTTGATCGGCCTGCACAATTTGCCGGTATCCGCACCGACGAAAACCTTAATGAGATCGATGAGCCTGTTCAGTTTTTTTGCAGGCCTAGTCCTGATTATCTTCCTCATCCTCAAGCGTTGATGATTACCGGCATTACGCCTCAGCAGTGTTTGCAAGACGGTCTTCCTGAAAATGAATTTATTGATCAAATAAATCAAATTCTATCAGTGCCAGATACCTGTACCGCGGGCTATAACAGTATTCGTTTTGATGACGAAGTCACTCGTTATACCTTGTATCGAAACTTCTACGATTCTTATGCGCGAGAGTGGCAAAATGGTAATTCGCGTTGGGATATTCTTGATGTGATGCGTTGTGCTTATGCATTGAGGCCAGAAGGTATTAATTGGCCTAAAAATGCTGAGGGGAAAGTCAGTTTTCGCTTAGAAGATTTAACGGCTGCCAATGGCATTGATCTGGGTAAAGCTCATGATGCTGTTGTGGACGTTCGAGCGACCATCGCCGTTGCTAAGTTGCTGTTAGCAAAGCAACCTAAGTTATACCGTTATCTATTTGAACACCGAGTGAAGCATAAGTTAGCCTCTTTAGTGGACGTTGATAATCATAAACCTTTGGTGCACGTATCTGGCATGTATGGCGTTGATCGCGGTTGTATGGCGATCGTAGTGCCGATTTGTTGGCACCCAACGAATAAGAATTCTTTTATCGCGTTTGATCTTTCAACTGACCCTAAAAACTTGGCCAATTTAACGATTGAGCAAATGCAGCAGCGTTTATTCTCAAGGCAGGTTGATTTGCCAGAAGGAATTGAACGTTTGGGCTTAAAGGAAGTCCACATTAATAAGAGTCCCGTTTTGGCGCCTGCCGCAACGTTAACTCCTGACCAAGCTTCCCGTTGGGGAATATCTGGCGATCTACTGCGTGCTAATCTTGCGACGCTGAAGGGCTTGTTGGTTGAAGAATCGTCTATCTTACAAAACTTGCATGGGGTTTATACTCAGCGTGATTTTGCCGTAAAAACGGATGTGGATACCTTGCTTTATAGTGGTGGATTCTGGAGTGGTATGGATAAAAAGGCGATGGCACAAATCCATGCGACGCAGCCTAAGTCTTTGGCAAGTCTCAAGGTTCAGTTTCAAGATCCACGCGGAGAAGAGATGTTTTTCCGTTTTCGTGCACGTAATTATCCTGAATATATGGCGGAAGATGATCACGAACGCTGGGCTAAACATTGCATAGACAGCTTGCTAGGTAATGGACCAGGTTTGAATTTTGAGCAGTTCTCGCAAGCCTTACAGCAAGCGGTGCAAGATAATCAGAATGATCAAGATAAGATGTTTATTCTGCAAGAATTACAGCTGTATGCCGAGTCTATTTATCCCAGCGATGCTTACTCATAATGGACACTGGTTGCCTTTAATGGGTAAGACCATCGGTAAGGTCGAACTGACTAGTGAGTTATCTAGCCAGTACCCGTCTTTAAATTTAAACGCTCAGACTTAAAAGTTCAGATTTAAAAGTTCAGAGATTACAGTCCGTCAGGCCTCGCTTTATCGGGCTTTGAATAATCACAAACGCCTTTACTGAATATTTCTTCTAAACGTTCTTGGTAGGGGTCCATATCGTATTCCCCATATAAGCCTTTATTGATCGCTTGTTGTACGGGAATTAGGCTGCAAAAGAAAATGTCTGAAGAAATGTCCTCCCCAGCGACATTACGGCTACCTTCAAAGAATGGCATGAGTTGGGTGCATTCTCCTTGTGCTTTGCCATTCCACGCGCCGTCCCATACCGTTTCACCCTTGTGTAAAACCTCTCCTTCTTTGTCTATGCACATATCCACCGCATTTTCAGGGCGAGCTGCGCGATAGTCGCCACCATTGGCATCAGCGCGGGTTAGCCATTCGTCCATCATGTAAACAGCAGGGCTGTAATCTTTGCGCGGTAATTCGTTTTGCCAAATTACTTGCAGTTGATGATCACCGACTCGTTGCTGAATACGTTTACGGCTAGAAAGTGCTCCCCAAGAATGATGAATGTCGAGTACCTGATCTTGATAGGGGCGAACATCGATAATAGGATTTTTAAGCGCACCTAAAAAGATATTACCAGATAAGTAAGCACCTGTAGCAGAAGCTAGGCTGCCATGAGTGCGAGGGGCGACATCCATACTATTTCCCTTGTGTGTCATGTTGTGTTCGCTGTAATTACTGTAGCGTTTTAAAACACTGTCACCACTGGCATGCCAGTAGCGTTCTTGAGTCATCTCTTCTTGTGGCAGCCAACCGCCAATTTTGCTGTTAAGGTCGAGAAATTGCGATGGGCTGATTTTCTTGTTTTGCAGCGCCTTAAGGCCATATTGAACGCCTTCATTTGACCAAGGTATTGGCGCCCGTCCCGATTCATCAGTGCCAAAAAACTCACGGTTATCTTGCCAATGAGTCCAGAACACACGGCGTCTAATGTTTTTGCTATAACGCGAATAGCTAGGGGTGAAAACGGGGTTGTGGACGTATTGTAATGAGCCACGCCAGCGCGAATTGCATTCATTCGCCCCTTGATGGTTTTTCGGCCATTCAAAGCGTAATAGTTGAGCAATGTTATCCAGCCATTGTAAACGTCGGCTTTCGTTCGGGTTGCCTGCTAAGCCTTGAATAAGAGGCCTGTTTTCGACACTGCTCCAGAAAGCTTTATCTGTGGTTAAGTGCTCAAAATAGTATTCGGTTAGCTCACAATCTAAGGTGTAATTAATTTGGCTAATCATATCGGGGTAAGCCAACAAGGCGACACCGCCATCGATTATGGCTCCCGGATTATTCTGGCTCATTAAATACTGCTGAATCGCACCGCCAGAACCGCCATAACCAATGGTGAAAGTAGGCTCACGATAACGTAGGCTGAAATTGCGTTTTAGCCGAAGAGCAGTATCTTCTTGCAGCCATATATTATAGCCATTACCGGTTTCAGTTGCGGTAGAAAAAACCACTGCATAGCCTTTTTCTATGTACTGACGCATATCTTTTGATAAGCGGTGCATGCGCAATACGCCTTGCTGAAAGCCAATGCCTATACCCCCTCGGAAGTAATAAATAAGTTTACCGTTCCATTTAGAAAGGTCAGGTTTTAGTAGTTCATCACTGCGACTGGAGGGCATTAACATCGCGTAGGGGTAGCGATTAATTGTGCCAGTTTCCATACGGATAATGAGGTCTGCATTTTTTGGCAATGCTTCGTTATTATCCGCAACTTGGTAGAATTTTCTGCTGTTGTTGACGGTATTGTATGAATAGAAGATACGAGTAGGCAGTGAGCAATCTTTACTATAGCCAATAATTAATTCTGATCGCTTACCTTCCTTAGTCTCTGCATAAACAGGTACTCCCCAGCCACTGGTATTATCAATCAGTGGTTGCCCTAGCTTTGAGCGTTCGGTATCGCAGACAAATGGGTATTGGTTTTTACCTGCAAATAACGGTTCAATGGGACCGGTAGCGCCATACTCAATAGGAAAAACAAAAGTTTCTTCTGGGCGCTGTAGGTTTTTTGGGTGAGGGCCGGAATAAGGCGGCTGATTGATCAACTTGTTGCCGGGAGGAATACCTGTAACAGCAACATAGCCGTTATCAAGTCCTAATTCACCACGAACCCATTGATAGAGATACCAGCTACCAAAGCCAAATAGGGAGCAGGTTAATATTAACGTCGCAAGTAAGGCTTTTTTCATGAAGAACTCCCTCTGGCTAATACCTTAAGCTTAGCAAGAGGAAGCGATTGTGCTAGATAACGTTAAATACAGTGCGGAATAACTTTGACACTGGGTAATGCGGTATTAAGAGATAGCTTCGGCCCAAAGATCGTATTCATCAGAGTGAGTGATCTTAACCTTAACAAAATCTCCAGGTGCACAATCAAAATACTGGTTTAAGTAAACCATACCATCAATGTTAGGCGCGTCGGCGACGGTACGACCGACTGCACCTTCTTCATCGTCAACCTCATCAATTAATACGGTCATCGTTTGACCGACTCTACGAGCAAGTTTACGAGTACTGATTTCTTGTGCCTTTTCCATAAAGCGTTCCCAGCGCTCTTGCTGAAGCTCTACGGGTATATGATTGGGTAATGCGTTGGCTTTAGCGCCGTCTACTGGGCTGTATTTGAAGCAACCGACGCGATCGAGTTCAGCTTCGTCTAACCAGTCTAAAAGAATCTGGAAGTCTTCTTCCGTTTCGCCTGGGAAACCCACAACAAACGTTGAGCGCAATACAATGTTGGGTGCAATTTCACGCCACTTTTTGATGCGCGCTAAGGTATTTTCGGCGTGAGCAGGGCGCTTCATTAGCTTCAATACCGCAGGACTTGCGTGCTGAAACGGAATGTCTAGATAAGGCAGGATATGATTCTCGGCCATCAACGGAATGATGTCGTCAACGTGTGGGTAAGGATACACATAATGCAAACGTACCCAAACACCCATTTTTCCAAGTTCTTGGCACAACGATAGCAAGTTCGTTTTAACCGGCGCTCCATTCCAGAAACCCGTACGGAACTTCATGTCTACGCCATACGCGCTGGTATCTTGCGAGATAACAAGCAGCTCTTTCGTGCCCGCATCGACTAAGCGCTTAGCTTCTTCTAATACATCACCGATTGGACGACTAACGTGCTTGCCGCGCATGTCGGGAATGATGCAGAAAGTACACTTGTGGTTGCAGCCTTCGGAAATTTTCAAATATGAATAATGACGCGGAGTCAGCTTAACGCCTTGAGCCGGTATTAAATCAGTAAAAGGATCAAAGTTAGGATTGGGTGGCACCCACTCGTGAACTGCGGTCATCACTTCTTCATAAGCATGAGCGCCTGAAATCGCTAGAATTCCAGGATTTTCTTTCTTGATTAGCTCAGCGTCAGCGCCTTTACCCATGCAGCCAGTCACAATGACTTTACCGTTAGCTGTCATCGCTTCGCCAATGGCGTCTAATGATTCTTGCTTTGCTGCATCAATAAAACCACAGGTATTGACCACCACTACGTCAGCATCTTCGTAGGTATTGGTGATGTCATAACCATCAATTTTCAATTGCGTAAGAATACGTTCAGAGTCAACAGAGTTTTTTGGACAGCCTAGACTAACGAAGCCAATCTTACCGCTGGTATCGTGGTTGCTTAACGCGATGAGTTCGCTAGGATTCTGTGAATCAATCGAATTGGAGTTATCTGACATTGTTGGCCCATCAAGGTAATAATATTGCTAGATCTAATAATGGCGAGATTTTAGCCTAAATGGGGATTTTAGGCTATAAATAACCTGTGAAAAGGGTGGTCAAATACGGTGCAACTCGGTAGATTGCAATGAATTAAAAGCTCAGCGCGCTATTAACCGTGCAACTATAGGACTCAGATTATGTTAGCAAGGATCATATTAGGCTGCCCATGGAAATAATTGCGTCGCTAAAGCAGTATTTTGGTTTTGATCAATTTCGAGGGGGTCAAGAGCAAACGATTCGCCAGCTTATTCAAGGGCAATCGTCTTTAGCCATCTTTCCTACGGGGTCGGGAAAATCTTTGTGCTATCAGCTTACGGCACTCCATCTGCCTAACGTCACTTTGGTGGTATCGCCTTTACTGGCACTAATGAAGGATCAGTTAGAGTTTCTCGCCAGCAAAGGTATCGCTGCGGCCAGTATTGATTCAACTCTAACCGGGGATCAAAGCCAGCAGGTCATGGCGGACGTTCGTTCGGGTAAAATTAAGATTCTAATGGTTTCGGTTGAGCGCTTTAAAAACGAACGTTTTCGCCAGTTTATTAATGCGGTGCCTATTTCGATGCTGGTGGTTGATGAAGCGCACTGTATCTCTGAGTGGGGTCATAACTTTCGTCCTGATTATTTGAAACTTCCGGTTTACTGCCAAGAGCTTAATATCCCTTTGGTTTTATTATTGACGGCTACCGCTACGAAAAAAGTTAAGAATGACATGGCCGCTAAGTTTGCCATTCAGGAACAGCATGTTGTTCAGACAGGTTTTTATCGTGCCAATCTAGACCTATCGGTTGTGTCAGTGGCGGAGGCTGAAAAATCACAGGTTTTGGTACAACACATTCGTCACCAGCAGCAGACATTTTCTGCCGCAGGCATCGTCTATGTTACTTTGCAGCACAGTGCTGAGCGAGTTGCAGCTTATCTACAGGCGGCAGGCATTAACGCTGCGGCTTACCATGCTGGTTTTGAGTCGGGCAAGCGTCAACAGATTCAAAATGATTTTATGCAAGGTCGAACGGACGTTGTGGTCGCCACTATTGCGTTTGGTATGGGGATTGATAAATCCGATATTCGTTTTGTTATTCATTATGATCTGCCTAAGTCGATTGAAAATTACAGTCAAGAAATCGGCCGAGCAGGGCGTGATGGTCAGCCTTCAAATTGTATTACCCTCGCCAATCTAGATGGCTTAAATACCGTCGAAAACTTTGTTTATGGTGATACCCCCGAGCTTTCGGCCATTGAATTCTTACTGGATAATATTCGTCAAGAAAGTAAGCCCTCTGCGCGCGAAGGTTCTAATAATACAACCGAGTGGGAGTTGCAAGTTGTCGGGCTTTCTAATGCCAGTAATATACGTCAGCTTCCTTTGAAAACATTATTAGTACAGCTTGAAATGATGAAAGTAATCAAGCCTATGTATGCCTATTTTGCCGAGTTTAAGTACAAGTTTCTAAAAGACAAAGATGTGATACTGGCTATGTTTGAAGGAGAGCGTCGAGATTTTCTACAGGCCATTTTTAATACCAGTCAATTTAAAAAAGTTTGGGGAGTCCCAGATTTTGATGCGTTATTTAATAATTACAATACCGAACGTGCTCGTGTCATCACTGCATTGGATTACCTGGCCGAAAAGCAACTAATTGAACTTGAAAGTAAAAAAATGACAGAGGTGTTTCAAGTCAATCAGGGTGAACTGAATCAGGTCGATCTTGCCCAAAATCTCCATCATTATTTTGTCGATAAAGAAGAAAAAGAAATTAAACGTATTGCTTCATTGGTGCGCTTTTTTGAATTAGAGACATGTTTGAGTTTTAATCTGGCGCGTTATTTTGATGATCAAAAGGCACCGCAGCAATGTGGCAATTGTTCCGTTTGCCGAGGTCAGGTCGCTAAACTTGAATACAGTCAGCAGCCTAGCTGGCCATCTGACTCAGAGCTTCAAAGCGCTCTTCAAGGGCTGGCTCAGACGTTAGCCGGTAAGGCGGATGTATCACTGGACATTCAATGTCGTTTTTTAGCGGGCATCAGTGTGCCTATTTTTGCTCGTAACAAAGTTAGACAGCTGCAGGGATTTGGCAGCTGTGAGCCTTTAAGATATGGCGATATTAGGGAGAAAATCAAAAGCTTTTCTTGATTATCGCATCAATTTTAATTTTATGATCGATTAACGCTGAATAAGACATGGGTTTGCTGATTCCAAACCCTTGAGCATAGTCGACACCAATATTTTTTAATGTGCCGACAATGTTCTCGTTTTCAACCCACTCGGCGACTGTGCTAATTTCCATTGCATTAGCAATGTCAGTAATGGATTTAACAAAAGCATGATCGATGACATCACTTTCAATGTTTTTGACAAAAACTCCATCAATTTTTATATAATTGACCGGAAGCTCTTTAAGGTAGCTGTAAGAAGACATTCCGGTACCAAAATCATCAAGCGACACTCGGCTGCCTAATTGGCGTATACCCATGATTGTTTTTCGAGCTAGCTCAATGTTAGCGATGGCGCTGGTTTCGGTGATTTCAAAGCAAAAGAATGAGCCTGAAATGTTATTTTCTACGAGGCTGTTTTCAATGGTTGTTAATAACTGGTCATGATTAAGCGCGTCGGCGGTTAAATTAATAGAGCAAAATCCGATTTCAAATCGCTGTTTTAGATTTTTAAATTCAGCAATAGTATTCTTTATTACCCACCTATCAACATCCCAGCTTGCGTTGTAACGCTCGGCGGCGGGCATGAAGTTATTGGGATAAATGGTTTTGCCTTCGGTATCTTTCATCCTTACAAGTGCTTCAAAACCACTCAGTTCAGTGCCTTTTATATGTTTGATTAATTGGTATTCAATAAATAATCTATTTTCATCTATGGCTTTGCGCAGTGCAACTAGGCTTTCCATTTCACCAAAACGAACTGAAAGGTTATGGTCTTCAGGTAAGTACAAATGATTTCGATTCCTGCCAGCTTCCTTCGCGGCATAACATGCTGAATCAACACAGCTTAGAATCGTTTGTTTGTTCCCCTTTAACGTACTTAAATGCAATATGCCGATACTGCTACTGATGGTAAATATCTTTCCCTGCCAATTAAAGCGGTAAGCTGCAACGGCCAGTTTTACTCGGTCAGCAATCATAAGAGATGTTTCGACCGTGCGCGCGGTTATAATCATCGCGAATTCGTCACCACCAATTCTGGCGAGTATATCGTTATTCCTCAAGGTTTTAGAGATACAGGTACAGATTTCCTTTAATAACTGGTCACCAGCAATATGGCCGGCGGTATCATTGACAACTTTGAATTGGTCTAGATCTAGATAAAAAATAGCCCGTTCGTTTCGGTAATCACTTTGAAGGGTTTCTTCGAGCATATTTTCAAAGGCTCGGCGGTTGTATGTGCCTGTTAAATCATCATAAGAGGCATAAATTTTGAGTTGTGCATTGGATTTAGAAATTTCAGCCAGTGATTTCTTAATAAGGGACGTTTTTTTATTGTACCAATAGGCTAACTTGCCAAAATCACCGCTACCAAAGCCTTTAAGCAGTTTTTCTTCATCTGGGTTATCTGCGTAATCACGTAAGTGTTGGCTAATACGTATAAGAGGATAAATGAAAAATATATGAATAAAAATGAAGAAAATCAACATTGTGAAAATAGTAGGAACAAACGTTTGTTTTAATGCTTTTTTAATAATGTCTGATACTGCAATGAAATTAGTCGATATTGGGGTGACGACAATTAATTTCCAATACGACTCTGGTACGTGAAACACAGAAATATTCACTTTTTCTTGCAGCAGTAAATCATCCTCTAATTGAAAGCTATCCAGCAAGTAGCTAGTGTTTTTTTTATTTTTTATAGGATCAATAATGGCTGCCGCCATCGTAGCAGATTGTTGAGCAGACACTTGATAGCTCTGTTCATTAAAATAAGTTGCCATACTTTGGTGTAGTTGTGACACCTCTGGGGGGATTGCTGAGGTACGTTCCGAAATTTTAAGTAGATGATTTGATAAATCCTGAAATTCAGGGTGAATTGATGCTAATTCACTGACATCGAGTAAGCCTGTGTCATCTGACTTTTTGATGTAATGGTTCTCAGGGAAAGTTATGAATTTATTGTTTTGATCTATTAAAAAAACATATCCTCCAATGTTCTCTGATTGCTTTTTGAGAAGATCATGAAGACCTTCGAGCTTCATATCAATAGTCGCTGCGCCAGTAAATTGATTTTGCTTCAATATCGGAACGGTGCAAGTAACCATGGGCTCTTTCGAGAAGGGGTCAATATAGGATCGAGACCAATAGCAGCTATCACGGGTTAAGTATTTAGCGGGTACATACCATTCTTCGTTATGATAGCCTTTGCCATTGTCTAAATTGTAATCATTATAAAAATCGAATTCTCCTTGGTCATTTTTACCCCAAAAATAGCTATTTCTTTGTTTACTAATATCGAGTGTATTGGGTTCTGGCCAAACTCCCCCTCCAGCGATGACATCGTTGGAATGATCGATGTCAATAAGTCTAGGAAGCAGCTGGTGGTAAAGTTCATCTGAGTAAGGAGTTGCGCTTACAACAGCCCGTAGGCTCTGCGCTAGAGACTTAACTAAAGAAGTTTGTTGAATGAGCTTAGCGACAATAGCATTGCCGCTGGCGTTGATTTGTTTAAAGCTATCATTTTCTAATTTTTCGCGTAACTCACCCTGCAATACATAAGTAAATATCGCTAAAATAGTAATAGTTGCTAACAAAAAACCGGAGGATATTTTAAAGCTTGTGTCCGATAAAAATCGTTTCATTCTTACATTTCTTCTAGAACTTTATTAAAGCCTAGACAAGAAATGTAAAAATGTAATTAATACTTATTGAAGCTGCTCGTAGGTGAAGTCGTCGTCAGCATTTTCTAAACGCTCTTTGCGTTTACGTTCTTCAGCGAGAACCGATCTGATTTCGTTCATCACAGAATCAACATCCGCTTCTTCCGTTGCTTCTTCGAATAGTCCAGTCAGAATAGTATCGGCGGTTAGGTCGCCATCTTCGTAGAGTGCCCACATTTCTTTTGCGTAGTTAGTGCGCAATAGTTCAGGGGCATATTGACCGTAATATTCGGTCATATTGCCGACATCACGCTCTAGCATAGACTTGGCGTGGTTGTTGGCCGCCGCGTCGACTGCTTGCGGTAAATCGATAATGACCGGGCCATAATCATCAACAAGTACGTTGAATTCGGATAAATCACCGTGTACTAGGCCAGCCACCAGCATACGCTTAACATCGTTCATGATGGTTAAGTGATCTTCAAGGGCTTGCTCATGGGTCATGGAGACATCATTTAAACGCGGTGCAACTTCCCCCTCGTCATAAGTAACCAGTTCCATTAGCAATACGCCATCAAAGCAGCCGTAAGGCTTAGGCACACGTACACCCGCTTCTGCTAGGCGATACAAGGCATCAACCTCGGCATTATGCCAAGATTCTTCTTGTTGCTTACGACCGAACTTAGAGCCTTTCTCCATCGCGCGTTGGCGACGGCTGTTTTTGCTCTTACGGCCTTCTTGATATTGCACGGCTTGCTTAAAGCTGCGTTTAGCGGCTTCTTTATAAACTTTGGCGCAGCGGATTTCGCCGCCGCAGCGCACAACAAAGACAGTCGCTTCTTTTCCGCTCATTAATTGGCTGAGGACTTCATCCACAACACCGTCATCAATTAAGGGTTGTATTCGTTTTGGAGTTTTCATAAGCGCTTTATACCCTAGACAGGTAATGCAGGCAAGCAGATTGACCTGTGTGCTAGCTACTAAACGCAAGATAAGTATAATGCGCGCCTATCATACTAAATAATGACAGCGGTCAATTTCGACGCAGGAGAGCATCATGGTTATAATTCGAGCGATATTAGGCGCTTTAATTTTGTTTTTTAATTGGGTTTTCACCCCCAAAAGTATTAAACGTGAACCGAGCGAGCAAGCCTTGATTGATGTAGAAACAAAAAAGTTGGCTTTGTACCAATACGCAGCATGCCCATTTTGCGTAAAAGTACGCCGTGCAATGAAACGCAGTGCATTAAACGTTGAAACGCGCGATGCTAAACGCAGTGAACA
Organism: Oleispira sp.; assembly: GCA_051276935.1. Taxonomy (GTDB): domain Bacteria; phylum Pseudomonadota; class Gammaproteobacteria; order Pseudomonadales; family Oceanobacteraceae; genus Oleispira. Next base: position 39,674 of record JBNMPQ010000002.1, read on the forward strand.
GTTTAAAAAAGAATTGTTACAAGGTGGTGGTCAGCTGAAAGTACCTTGCTTGCGTATTGAAGACGATAATGGTGACGTGCGTTGGATGTTCGAGTCAGGTGACATCATTAGCTATCTTGAGCAGCGCTTTAACGCGACTGATACCGAGACTGAGGCTGCTTAAGTTGTTTTAAGAATAGGCTAGAGACGTATTAAAAAACTAAAAGGCCCGTATTCAATGAATATGGGCCTTTTTTTTGTTAAATCTCCGCGTTAAGGAAATCTTCTTGATGATCCTTACCGGTTGAATTCGTTAAGTTAGCATTAGATTCACTTCTGTTAAGTAACCAATCTCTTGCTTCGACAAAAGCATAACCATCTGGGTTTAGTGATAAGTTTTCTAAATAAAGCGCTAATACGCCAGCAACGTGAGGTGCTGCCATCGATGTGCCGCTCATGGTTGTGGTGCCACCATCGCTTTTAGTCGATAGTATATTGACCCCAGGTGCTGCAATAGCCACGGGTGCCGATAGCTTGTTAGTCCAGCTGGCTGCGCCATTACCCCAGTTAGAAAAGCTAGCCCAGTCATCATTTATATTGGTTGCACTGACCGTTATTACAGAATCGTCATAGGCTGCAGGGGTAGATTTGCTAGCATCTTCACCGTCATTACCGGCGGCAACAGCAAAAATAACGCCTTGATTTTTTGCATTGCAAATAGCGCGGTGAAAGTTATCGTTGCCGATAAAACCGTTGTCTGTGCAAGTGCCTGTTTTAGTACCGCTGCCACCTAAGCTCATGTTAGCAACGACAGGAGTACCCAATATTTCAGCCTGTTGCGCGACCCAATCAATTCCAGCAATAACACCTGAATTAGAACCACTTCCTGCGGCATTCAATACCTTGACCGCGTGTAACGTCACCTCAGGAGCAACTCCTAAAACATCTAAATCATTATCCAGCGCGCCGACGGTTCCCGCAACGTGGGTACCATGGCCCTGATCATCATCCCAAGTATTTGAGCAGCTTAACCCTAGGCATCTTTCAACGCCATATCCATTCGAGACATTGTTCGCCAAGTCACGGTGATTAGAATCTATTCCCGTATCAATAATATAAACATGAACGCCTGCGCCAGTATTCTCGACGGTATTGGCGCCAATTCGGTTAACGCCCCAAGGGTTTTGTTGCTGTTCGGTTTGACAGCCAAATAAAAAACTACAGGCGGTTATTTGATTTAAAGTAATTCCTACTGTGTGAACTCGACCATCTTTTGAAACACTCAATACGCGTTGGTCGTTGTTTAGTTGCTCTAACATATTTGTCGGAACAGTTGCTGAAAATCCTGTAAAAACATGACGGTATGTGTGCTTGCTTGATATCGCGTAATCACTGATGAACTCACTGACGTTGGCGACTTTGTCATTATCTAGGCTAACAATAATATTGCTTAGTAGAGTGTTCTCTGCAGCAATCGCTGGCAGTGCAATACACGAGGAGATCATTACGCTTATTAATTTTTTTTCATTTTTACTCTGCATATAATCAAGTTATTAGTTGTTGAAATTTGATCATCTAATATTTATTTTTACAACATGTCGAAAAGTAAATGAGCTGTAAACAATGCAGGGTTTAAACTATTCGCAGCATTAATAAACCCCTTTCTGTATATTTTTCTGTGATTATCGGTTAATAATATTAAAACGTTGATTCCGGGTGACCGAGTTGCTTAAGTAAGTAGCGATTGAGTTGTCATTGAATCGAGGGAAGTTTTTACTTATCGTTAATCTACATTGTCTTTTTAACCGTATATCTCTTTTATGCCTTTAAGGCTGCTGGGTAATAACAAGGTGTGATATGAAATTTCATGAGCTTAAAAAGGCTGTGCAAAATAGACAACCTGAGGTCCATATTTTGGCAAACCAAGGGGATTTGTATTTAGTAAAAGTCATTGATGACGGTGTGCCGTCTTTGTTGACTACAAAATTCGCAAATCGCCCTTTGGTTTTTCATAGTTTGCAGACCTGTTATGAGAAATTAAGTGATGCTGGTCTTCACCGTGCATTTGTTGAACAGTCGATGGCGTTTGATGAGATGATTAATCTGGAGGGGGGCATTAAAACTAAAGTAGATCACAGGCCCGTTTATTTTTAGATATACGTCTGTGCAAAGTTTTTTTAACATTTTTAAGTGTCGTTTTTTTTGAGTCGTTCTGTGAGTTTCACCAAATTTAATTTCACCAAGCGTTGTTATTCGGGGGGTAAGTGCAAAGGTTGCCAGCGAGCACTGAGTTCTGATGACGGCATTATGTTAGACATAATTTATCTTCGGGGTGTTTGTCAGCCGTTTTGGCTGAACATTCAGAACAAAAGCGTATAAGGGGCTGTCGGTCTAGAGTACACTGGATTTTAATATTGATGATGTTGAACCAGTCCTTTTAGCTGGCAACTTTGAAGGTAGAATGAATAAACAGAAGATTGCTTATCAAGGTGTATCGGGAGCCTATTCTCATTTAGCATGCCAGCGCGTATTTCCTGATTTAGACGCGTGTGCCTGTGAAGACTTCCAATCGGCGATCCTGTTGGTTGAGCAGGGCGATGCGCAATATGCGATGATTCCTCTAGAAAACTCGACCGCTGGACGGGTTGAAGAAATTTACCGTTTATTACCACAAACACATTTGCAGATTGTGGCTGAGCATTTTGAGCCCGTAAATCATTGTTTGTTAGCCTTGCCTGGGGTGAAACTTGAAGACATCAAAACAGCCAGTTCGCACCCTCAGGCTTTAGCGCAATGTTTTCATCATTTGGCTGAGTTGAATATTAAAGCCGTTGCGGCGGTTGATACTGCGCTATCAGCAAAAGATTTAGCTTCTAACGATTTAACCGGTCAAAATGTCAGCGCACGTTCTCACGGCGCCATTGCTTCGGTTTTAGCGTCGGAACTTTATGGCTTAAATGTGGTGGCGGAAAACTTTCAGGATATCAGTGGCAATACGACGCGTTTTATCGTGCTCGCTAAAAAAGCGACGACTCAGGATTACGACGCACAGCAATACTATATAACGAGCTTGATTTTTTCTGTGCGTAACATTCCCGCAGCCTTATACAAGGCGTTGGGTGGGTTTGCAACCAATGGTGTGAATCTAATTAAGCTAGAAAGTTATATGGATGGTGGGACGATGGAGGCGAGTTATTTCCATATCGATTTAACAGGGCATCCTG
>JBNMPQ010000003.1:0-41619 GCA_051276935.1 Oleispira sp.
CCGATTAAAAGTTATCGCCAGCACTGGCTTAAACCTATAAGCCGTACAAGTATGAAGCGTGAGGTTAAGTATTTGGAGCATTTTCAAAAAAATGGTACTTATGCTCCTGAATCTTATAAAAGTAAATAGAGTGTATTAGTATTACATTAGCATTAGTATACTGGTACAAAGTCACAAACGATCTGTTAAATAATCGTGTGTTTGTTATAACTAAAAGAAAAACTAAAAAAGAAATATAGGAGTGTGCAAATGGATACAATAATTCGCTTTTTTCAAGAAGGTGGGCCTTTCATGTTTCCAATCGGAGTGATTCTAGCGGTTGGGCTGGCAGTAACACTGGAACGTTTTATCTTTCTAACGAGAGAGAAATCGTCTAATCGACGGTCTTTTGAAGAGGTACTGCCAATGTTACAAAAGCGTGACTTCCGCGCTGCATTAAATTACACCAACTCTTCTGATGCGAAAATTGCTACGATATTTTCTGCTGGTATTAATCGTATACCTTCTGGTCGTCGTGATGATATTGAACTGGCGATGGAAGAAGGCGTTATGGAGGCAATTCCGCAATTAGAGAAACGTACTCAATATATTGCGACACTTGCAAATATTGCGACCTTAATGGGACTTTTAGGAACAATTATGGGTTTGATTTCGGCCTTTACTGCGGTAGCGAATGCAGCGCCAGCAGATAAAGCGACCTTGCTATCACAATCTATTTCTGTGGCGATGAATACTACGGCCTTTGGTTTGATGGCTGCAATTCCCTTATTACTTTGTCATACCTTTTTACAAACTAAGACTAATGAAATTATCGATAGTATCGAAATGGCAGGAGTTAAGTTTTTGAATATCGTTACGGATCGTAAGCCAGATTCAAACAAAGAAGGTTAGTGGAGCAGTTGTAATGAGACGCCATAAAAGAATACAACAAGAGGCGGATCTCGATATTACTTCCTTCATGAATTTAATGATTGTATTGGTGCCTGTGCTATTACTGAATATGGTTTTTGCACAAACAGCAGTATTAGATCTTAAATTGCCATTAAGGGATTCTGTCGGGGGCGTAAACTCGGAAGACGTATCGGTTGAAGTAACTATTCGTGAAACGGGTATGCAGGTTGTTGTTGCAGCTGGAGGGGCATCTCGATTAGTGGGAGATATACCAGTCGTTGCAAAAAAGCAAAATTATAAAAAATTGTCTGAAGTACTTCAGCAGGTCAAAAAGAGTTTCCCAGAGAAGAGAGACATTGTTTTATTATCGACCCCTAATGTTGATTATCAAACATTAGTAGCCGTTATGGATACTTCTCGTACTTTTGAAACGGTTGTCGCTGTATCTGCTGTTGATGCCGTGTTATTTCCCGAAGTGTCTTTAGGGGATGCTGCGGTGCTTGAGCAGGCAGCTGTTGGGGGGCAATTATGAAAATGTCGAAGCGCGCAAAGCGCATGAAACGTAATCATAAACGCAATGCTCAGAAATCAGCGTTGAATCTAACGGCGTTGATGGATATCTTTACTATTTTGGTTTTCTTTTTGATGCTAAATCAAAATGATTCTGAGGTGCAGAATAATGATGCTATTCAATTACCTAAATCAATTGCAGCGAACGAATTACAAGATACTGTGCGCATCTTAGTAACAAAAGATGATGTATTGGTTCAAGGGCGACCTATTGTCAAAATGGCGGCGGTTTCAAAGATGGAAGGGGAAATAATCCCTTCATTGAAGAAAGAGCTTGATTACCTTGCGACGCGTTCTCCTTTACCAGCAGCACTTAAAGAACAAGGACGCCTGATTACCATAGTGGGTGATAAAGATACGCCTTATTCTGTGCTGAAGAGAATTATGGATACATGTGCGAAAGCCGAGTTTAATAATATCTCTCTTGCGGTTAGCCAGAAAGGGGAGGCTACTTAATTATGTCGACCCTGACAAGAAACGCTCCTGAGCTGCCTTGGAATGATTCGGATCATAAGAATTTTCGAATAATCCTAGTTGCATTTTTAGCGATTGTTTTAGCTGCTAGTTTTGTTATCCCTAAAATATCATTGCCTGAAATTAAGCGGACAGAACTTGAAAAAGTACCGCCGTTTTTGGCGAAAGTTATTAAGCGGAAAAAACTAGAAAAACCGAAGGTGAAGCCAAAGCCTAAGCCCGTTGAAAAGAAGCTTGAGAAAAAGCCTGAGCCAAAAAAGGTTGAGGAAAAACCAAAACCAAAGCCTAAACCGAAGCAAAAGCCAAAACCTAAAAAGGAAGTGCCGAAGAAAAAACGAATTGCCGCTAAAGAAACGGCTAAAAAAGCATTTGGCAGTGATGCGTTAGCAGCCTTATCGAGTATTCAAGCATCCGTACCTATTGCGGCATTAAATACTTCCAGTAAAGGCCTGTCAAATAATGGCAGTAAGGCTACAAATGTTGGTTCTGTTGTCGATCGTGATGCAGCAAGTCGTGGTTCTGGTGGCGTTAGCGTTGCAGCCTTGACGACGGCAACTGTAGGTCAGGATCTGTCTGCGCGAGATGTCACGTCGGTTGAATTGAGTAGTGAAGATATTGAGATTGAAGAAACCGGACGTAGCCGTTCGCAAGAAGAGCTAAGGTTGGTATTTGAGCAGCATAAATCTTCTTTTGATCGCTTGTATCGGAAGGCGTTGCGTAAAAACGCAGCACTTGAGGGCAGCGTGACGCTGAAGTTGGAAATTCTACCCAGTGGTAAGGTCTCTAGCTGTAAGGTGAGTAATAGCGAGTTAAAAGATACTAAACTTGAAAAGCGACTTGCTTCTCGATGTCGCCTAATTGGCTTTGCTAATAAAGCTAATATCGATATTGCAGTGGTCGAATTCCCGATTCGATTTATTCCTTAGCCGCGCAATATTAATGGCCACCCTCGGGTGGTTTTTTACCTGATTTTTGTATTGCGCTCAAGTAAGATCTATTTATAAAACCTACTGAATAGTTACTTTGATGCTTCCTTGCTTCTGTTTTTCTACGGATTTATACCGTTATCAGTATGCTGCCGAATAATAGATATTTGGAGATGAAAAACACTTACTGAAGTTAATAAAGACGCGTTGAAGAGGTCTGGTGATTGTAATTCATGACACAAAAGTAAAAACTTAAACCTGAAAAATTGAAACGGATACTCAACAACATACAACTCAGGTAAAGGAGCATTCTCTATCTCTTTTAAATTCATGAATAATAAGAGTTCTAGGGAGTCGAAAAGAGGTGAATACTATTTTGGGCCGTTAAAAACCGATACCTCTAAATAATGAACGAAGTGAAAACGCTACAAGTTAATATGCATGCAGAGGCGCCTTTGATTTAAAACGGCTTCTAGGCTGTTAATGTTCACTGCTTCGACAGTCATGCTTTTAGTTGGCACCACAACTTTAGAATTGCCTGAAACCATGGTCTTGCCCTCTTGGTTGATTACATCATACGACAGAGTAACGATAGGTTTTTCTTTGTATTTCTCCGTTGCCGTTAATATAACGGTCAGTTCGTCGCAGATGCATACTGGGCGTTTAAATTGTAGGTTTTGTGATAAATAAATGGTGCCTGGTCACGGTAAATCCATCGTTAAGGCTGCAAAAATTAAACGGCCGGTGAACATGTCGTGTGGAATACGTTGCTTAAAAAGCCTCGTCACAGTATATTTATCATCAAGATGCAGAGGGTTTAAATAGCCGTTTGCACGAGCAAATAATAATAAATCTTCCTCAGACACCTCATGCACCCGCTTACAAAAATCACCTATTTGAATGGTATCAAATGGACGATTAGCTATTTGAGTCATTTTACTTCCTTGTTACTGCTAGTTATGGATATTTCAGTTTTTCTCGATCCACTCAGAAATATCTAAATAAACTTGCGTTTTACACGTTTCGTTCAGCATCTCATGACGTCCATTTTTATATAGTTTAGTTGTGACTTTGTCATGACCAGTTAGTCGTAGTTTTTTAGCCAATGCGGGAATACCTTTACCCATACGGCCGACTGGGTCCTGATCACCACCCATAATGTAAATAGGCAGGTGCTTAGGGATCTTAGATAGATTTTCACTTTTACTTATTTCTATCATCCCCGAAAGTAATTGCTGCCAAGTTTCGCTACTGCAAGCAAAGCCACACAAAGGATCGGCTATGTAGCGATCAACTTGTTCAGGATTCCTGCTTAACCAGTCAAAATCAGTTCTTGTGGGTTTGAAATGGCTATTGAATGAAGCAAAAGAGAGCTTGTCCATAGTTTGAGAGGGGACGCCTAATCCTAGACGAAAGTTTTCAACTTTAGCCACAAAGCGACCAGCATGGTATATCAAAGGGTTTTGATAATTAGTACCTGATATAATTAAGCCTGAAAGTCTATCTCCGTGACGCATTGCAAAACCCTGGGCGATGAAAGAGCCCATGCTGTGAGCAAAAAGATAAAGAGGCAATTTGCTGTCTTTAGTAATAAAATCTTGCACTTCTTTAATGTCGCTGATTGTTTTTAACCAACCATCTTTGTCAGCATAATGCCCTAAAACTTCGTTTTCGCCATGTCCACGATGATTATGGCCGATAACGTTATAGTCTTGTTTATGCAAAAACTGAGCAAACTCCTCGTAACGATCTATGTGTTCGGCCATACCATGACACAGCTGAACGGTTGCTCTAGCGGTCGATGATGACCAATATTTGACTTGTATTTGACGCCCGTCTTTGGCAGTAACCGTGGTGGTGGTGATGGTCATGTCTTAACCTTTGTGTCGATATAATTATAAGTTTTATTGTTATGGTATTAGATTACTGTGATTTTTACTTTTTTTGTATGCTTTTGGTTACCATTTTTTGATCGAAATAGTAAAAAATGGTAATATCGCAATTAATTAATCGATCAAAATATGCCAAAATTTACTCATTATATGAAGAGTTAATTAAAGTATTTGAAATCTAGTACAGTATTCGTACAAATCTAATTGGGAACTGAGCATGAACGAAACATTTTTCCAGGATAAATATCCTACAGGACTTGCGACAACAATTGATGCCAATAAATATCAATCAGTGATCGAGGTTTTTAATGGTTTTATTGCCAAGTATGCTAACAAACCCGCTTTCACGTGTCTTGGACAAACGATTACTTACGCCGAATTAGAAACTAAAAGCGCCGCTTTTGCTGCTTATTTACAAAATGATACAACTCTAGTCGCGGGTGACAGGATTGCGGTTCAGCTTCCTAACGTTCTTCAATACCCCATCGTTGTTTTTGGTGCAATGCGTGCGGGAATGACAGTCGTCAACACCAACCCACTTTACACCGAACGCGAAATGGAACATCAGTTTAATGATTCTGGTGCTAAGGCTTTGGTTGTTTTAGCAAACATGGCGGCTAAAGCTGAGCGTGTTTTAGCCAACACCTCCATTGAAACTGTCATCGTTACCGAAGTCGGTGATATGCATAACACGATTAAACGTGTGTTAATTAATAGTGTATTGAAATATGTTAAAAAAGAAGTTGAGTCATACAGTATTCCTAATGCGCTTTCTTTGCGTAAAGCATTAAGCCTAGGCCAAGGAAAGTCGTTTGTTACTCCTGAAATAAAGTCCGATGATGTTGCTGTTCTGCAATATACCGGCGGAACAACGGGTGTTGCTAAAGGCGCCATGTTGACTCACGGTAACTTGATCGCAAACATGCAACAGTGCCATGGTTTGTTTACAATGGCTTTAGATGAAGGGACAGAAACAGCGATTGCTCCTCTTCCTCTTTATCACATCTATGCATTCACTATTCATTGTATGGTATTGCTTGAAACGGGTAATCACAGCGTATTGATTCCTAATCCTCGTGATATTCCTGGTTTTATTAAGGTCCTACAAAATACTAAGTTTTCATGTTTTGTTGGCTTGAATACCTTGTTTGTAGCACTGTGTAATCAGCCTATTTTTAAAGGCCTAGATTTTAGTGAACTAAAATTGACTATCTCAGGTGGCATGGCTTTGACTAAAGATGCCGCTGACCATTGGAAGGCTGTTACGGATTGTGACATCGCTGAAGGGTTTGGTATGACAGAAACATCGCCGGTTGTTTCCTTCAATCCACCTGGCTATATTAAGTTAGGGACTATTGGTCTTCCTGTTGCTAGCACGAATTGCAAAGTTATTGATGATAATGGCAATGAATTACCAATTGGCGAAGCCGGTGAGCTTTGTGTTAAAGGCCCACAGGTAATGAAGGGTTATTGGTTGCGTCCAGAAGCAACTGCCGAAGCTATTTCTAGCGACGGTTGGTTGAAGACGGGTGATGTTGCCGTAATCAGTGAAGACGGTTACATGAAAATTGTTGATCGTAAAAAAGATATGATCATCGTTTCTGGATTCAACGTCTATCCAAACGAAGTTGAAGATCAAATTGTGACTCACCCTGATATCGTTGAAGCGGCGGCCATTGGTATTCCTGATGCTAAAACATCAGAAGCCGTTAAAGTGTTTGTTGTATCCAGTAATGAAAATCTAACAGCCGCGGATGTTAAAACTTGGGCTCGAAAAGGTCTAACAGCCTATAAAATTCCTAGACATGTTGAATTTCGCGACGAACTACCAAAAACCAACGTAGGTAAAATTCTACGTCGTGAGTTGCGTGATGAAGAAATGGCTAAGATTAATAGCAAAACTTAAGTCTATCTAGGCAGAAGCTTGATTGGCTTTTTGTTAGAATAACGCCTTGCTTTTGCAGGGCGTTTTCGTTTTCGCGTTACTCTTTAGTGTATTATTTTATATAGCGTATTTTTTTACTTTTCTTATTAATTGATCACTGGATTTGATGTGAGCCAGAATAACAAGCTCGATAGAGAAGCACTTAAGCAGGCAGTCAGCCATTGCTTAGCCAAAGATAAATTTCGGTTTCATCGAGATTTACAAACTATTTTCAGCTTAGTAAAGCAAGAAAAACCATTCGATAATAAATTGTCTAAATTACTGTTGTCAATCGAGCGTAGTCAGCAGGTGCTTGCTCAGCGTAAAACGGTTTTAAAGCTAAATTATCCTGAATCACTTCCTGTCAGTCAAAAGCGCGAGCAAATACTAGCGGCTTTGTCTAAACATCAGGTTATTATTATCGCCGGTGAAACAGGTTCCGGTAAAACAACTCAGCTTCCAAAAATGTGTTTGGAATTAGGGTTAGGTCAAGTAGGCACTATTGCTCATACTCAGCCCAGACGTTTGGCGGCAAGGTCTGTTGCGAGTCGTATTGCTCAAGAACTTGAAGTTGAGATGGGACAAGAGGTCGGTTGCCAAGTTCGTTTTAGTGATCAAACGACTGACCGTACTCGAGTTAAATTGATGACAGATGGTATTCTGTTGGCACAAACTCAAAATGATAAATTTCTTTCCGAATACGACTGCATCATTATTGATGAAGCACATGAACGCAGTTTAAATATTGATTTTTTACTGGGTTTTTTAAAGCAACTATTACCTAAACGTCCAGATTTAAAAGTTGTTATTACCTCAGCAACCATCGATTTGACGCGGTTTAGTGAGCACTTTTCTAATGCGCCTGTGATTGAAGTATCAGGTCGAACTTTTCCGGTAGAAGACCGATTTCGCCCACTTGTAAGAGAGAGTGAGGATGATACCGACCTCACCATTCAAGAAGGCATTTTACATGGGTTAAAAGAATTAGCTGAACAAGACAGAATTAAACAGCAAGCCGGAGATGTACTTGTCTTTTTGCCCGGTGAGCGTGAAATTCGTGAATGTGCTGAATACTTGCGCAAGATGATGCTGCATGACAAAGATTTGCGTAATAGCCAAATACTTCCTTTGTATGCACGTTTAGGGGTGAGTGAACAGGGTAAAATATTTACAGAGTCCGTAGGCCGTCGCATAATTTTGGCAACTAATGTGGCTGAAACGTCATTAACGGTGCCCGGTATTCGTTATGTTATAGACTCGGGTGTTGCAAGAATAAGTCGTTACAGCTATCGCTCTAAAGTTCAACGATTACCCGTAGAAGCTATTTCTCAAGCGAGCGCTAACCAAAGGCGGGGTCGATGCGGTCGTGTTGCTGATGGTATTTGTATTCGTTTATTTTCTGAAGATGATTTTTTGTCGCGCCCTGAATTTACCGAGCCAGAAATACAAAGAACCAATCTTGCGGCAGTGATCTTGCAAATGATATCGCTTAAACTCGGTGATATTAGTAACTTTCCTTTTGTGGATGCTCCTGATCCTCGCTTTATTAAAGATGGTTTTAATTTATTACAAGAACTGGAGGCGGTGACTTCTAGTAATATCGAAGGCCAATTTACATTAACTCAGCTTGGCCATCAGATGTCACGCTTGCCAGTCGAGCCACGAATTTCACGTATGCTTTTGCAAGCTAAAAAACAACATGCCTTGCGTGAAGTACTTATTATTGCTTCAGCGTTAAGTATTCAAGACCCCAGAGAACGTCCCGCCGATAAAAAACAAGCCGCCGATCAAAAGCATAAAGAGCTTGCGCATGAAGAATCAGATTTTTTATCCTATGTAAATTTATGGGATGCATTTGAGGAGCAAAGGCAAGATCTTACCAACTCACAATTGCGTAAGTGGTGTCAGAAAACATTTGTTAATTATATGCGAATGCGTGAATGGCGTGACGTTCATAAACAGCTGCATATTTTATGTCGCGAAATGGATTTCGTATTAAATAATGAGCCAGCCAGTTATGAAAATGTTCATAAATCTCTACTTGCAGGTTTGTTAAGTCACATAGCTCAAAAAGAAGAGGGTTCTGAATATTTAGGTGCTCGTCAGCGTAAGTTGCAAATATTTCCTGCGTCAGGCTTATATAAAAAACGTCCTAAGTGGATTGTTGCGGCTGAGCTGATGGAAACATCGCGCCTATACGGCCGTACTGTTGCCAAAATTGATCCGAAATGGCTAGAGCAGCTGGCGAAACCGTTGTTAAGAAAAAGTTATTTTGAACCACACTGGAGTAAGAAACGAAGTCAGGTAATTGCTTTTGAACAGACCAGTTTGTATGGCTTAATTATTAACCCTAAGCGTGCTATCGACTTCAGTCGTATTAATATGCCAGAGTCTAGAAATTTATTTATCCAACAAGGGTTGGTTGAGAATAATATAGAGTTAAAATCAAAATTTTATCATCATAATATTAATTTAATTGCGGAACTCGCTGAGCTGGAAGAAAAAACTCGTACGCGAAGCTATGTCGTTGAAGATGCCGTTGTCGGCCATTTTTATGATGAGCATATTCCTAATAATATCGCTTCGGTTATTAGTTTATATGCTTGGCTTAAAAAGCCAGAAACCGACGAAAAAGTACTGTTTCTAAGTAAAGACTATTTATTAAAACAAAGCGAAGACAGCGTTACAGATGCTTTATACCCCAGTTATTTTAACTATCAAGGCATTAGTTTTCCACTCGCGTATGCTTTTTCTCCTGGAGCGAAAGATGATGGTGTGTCGATGACAGTACCGGCATCGGTATTAGGCCAAATCTCTATTGATCAAGCTGACTGGTTAGTGCCAGGTTTTATTAAAGAAAAGTGTATTGCCATATTAAGAGGGCTGGCTAAGCCACTGCGTAAACAGTTAGTGCCAGTACCTAATACGGTGGATGATTTTTTACGGTTTGCTAATGTGGGAGAAGGGGGTTTATTTCCACAGTTGGTGAAGTTTTTATACGCAAAGTATCGTATTAAAATTGAGTTAGATGATTTACGGTCAATCAATTTAGATGATCATTTTAAAATGAATTATCAAGTGGTCGATAACGATAGGGTCGTTGGCCAAGGGCGAGACCTGATGTTCCTTAAGGAGGAATTTGAAGGTCTGGGTCAGGCGCAAGCAACGGTATTAACAGATAAAGAATTCGATCGTACGAACATTACTCAATGGGATTTTGCAAAACTTCCTCAGGTAGCAGAAAGAGATTTACAGGGATTAAAGGTCCGGATGTTTCCGATGCTTATCGATCAGGGCAGTCATGTCGATATGACATTGCATGCCGATGAAGATTTTGCAGGTTTATCGAGCCGACAGGGTATTATTCGCTTATTGCGTTTATCGTTGCCGGTACAAGATAAAGAATTACGCAAAGAGCTCAGACTATTAGATACTGTTATGCCTTATGCACAAGGACTCTCACCTAAGCAAGATTTCTATGATAATATTTTAGATGCCTGTTATAACTTGTGCATGCTCTCTACGGATGAATTGCCTAGAACTGAGCAGGCTTTTAAAACATGTCTTGATAATCGTTCAGAGCTTTATCCTACACTCGTTAATATTATTGATTTGCTTAAGCGAGTTCTGCCGTTACGGCATAAAATACTTAAACTCATGAAAGGCAATACGACAATTGATAGAGCATACGCCTATAGTGATATTAAGTCGCAATTGAATGAATTATTCCAAGACAGTTTTATTATCCAGACACCTTGGCTGAACTTAAAATCATACCCAAGATATCTAGAAGGCATTCTGTACCGGTTAGATAAGCTGCAAGGGCAATTGCAGAGAGACCGGTTACGAATAGCAGAAGTTGATGAAATTAGGGGGTTGTATCAGGGAGGAATTAAGCAACTTACTATTCCTTATTATGCTAATACTGATTTGTTGAATTTTTACTGGCTTATTCAGGAACTTCGAATGTCATTGTTTGCCCAACCCCTCGGTACCAGTGAACCTGTTTCGATTAAGCGTTTGCGCCAACGATGGAATGAAGTAAAGGTTCAATTATCTTTGTGATTTCTTTCTCGCTATTTAATTGTTTTTTGAACTACTATTTGTTTAGCCTGACTAACTCAGTATACGGGTCAGGCTTTGCATAAAGCTTCCCTATAATAATGAATAATAGAAACTTTAAGGATTTGATTATGAAATACTCTAATGCTAAACCACTCGCTGCTGTATTGGGTGCTGCATTTGTTGCTGCTATGGCACAGGTCCCTGCAACTCAAGCCGCTGAAAACCCTTTTGCAACGACTGAACTTCAAGGTGGTTATAAGGTTGCAGCGCATCATGGTGAAGGCAAATGTGGTGAAGGTAAATGCGGTGAAGGCAAGAAAGCCGCCGGTGAAGGTAAATGCGGTGAAGGTAAGAAAGAAGCCGGTGAAGGTAAGTGCGGCGAAGGTAAATGCGGTGAAGGTAAGAAATCGGCCAGTGAAGGAAAATGTGGTGAGAGTAAATCTATGAAAACTTCTGGCGAAGGTAAGTGCGGTGAAGGTAAGTGTGGCGGTTAGTTGTGATGTGTTAAAAAATTAGATTAGGAGATCTTAATGCCAAGCTATCCAGTTCATGGCGCGGGTCTTGGATTACGACGGGCCCTTTTGGGTCCGTTATCGTCTGTGACTTCTAAAAAAATTGATTTTATGGAAGTGGCTCCTGAAAATTGGATCGGCGTTGGTGGGCGCTTAGGCAAGCAATTTCGCAGCTTCACAGAGCGCTTTGATTTCTTAATTCATGGTCTATCGCTGTCTATTGGCAGTCCTGACCCACTGGATATTGCTTTTATAAAGCAAGTCGCTGAGTTTATGAAAGAGCACGGGATTAAAGGTTACAGTGAGCATTTAAGTTTTTGTAGTAGTGACGGCCATATGTACGATCTTATGCCCATACCTTTTACTGAAGAGGCTGTTCACTACGTTGCGCAACGAATCCGAACGGTGCAAGATATTATTGAACAACCCCTGATTATAGAAAATGTCTCGGCCTACGCCCAACCAGGAAAAGAGATGGAAGAGATAGACTTTCTAAAAGCTGTTATTGATGAGTCAGATTGTCGACTTTTACTGGATGTGAATAATGTCTTTGTTAATAGTACAAATCATGGCTTTGATGCAAAAGACTACTTAAGTAAGATTCCCACTGGTCGGATTTCATACCTCCATATCGCGGGCCACTATGAAGAAGCGAAAGATTTACTCGTTGATACTCATGGTACAACGGTTAAACAAGATGTTTGGGATCTTTTGGATTTCACCTATCAGCAGCATGGTGTGATTCCTACGCTCTTAGAGCGCGATTTTAATATACCCAGTGTCGCAGAATTAATCCGTGAAATTGACATGATTAAACATGCCCAAATAACGGGGCGGCTTAAATGAACAGCGAATTACCAAAATTTAAACGTGTTCAACACGCTTTTGCGAACCATATTAAATCCCCAGCGCATGTTGGTTGCCCAAGTGACGTCGATGACCGATATATGGCGATTTATCGAGATCTCTTTTTTAATAATATTATGGGTTTTTTATCCGGTGGTTTCCCTGTTCTGGCTGAAATTATTGGCGAAGAGCGCTGGCAAGATATTGGCCGAAAGTTTTTCTCTTCTCATTATAACAAAACGCCTTACTTTTTAGAGATATCCAGAGAGTTTCTATCCTTTTTAGAGCATGAATATATTCCAGTAGTGGATGATCCTATTTATTTGCTCGAACTTGCTCATTACGAATGGTTAGAACTATACGTCGACGTTGAGCCAGAAAATATGACTGTTCCTTTTGATTGTGATGGTGATGTGCTTTCTAACGTACCCCTTTTATCTCCTGTAGTAGAAAGTTTTTTATATCAATTTCCTGTGCATCAAATATCTGCTCAAAACATAAGCCCAGAGCCAACGTTAAGTGCTTTGATTGTTTATCGCGGTCGAGTCGATGAGGTCGGGTTTGCAGAAACAAATCCTTTTACACTGCAATTACTCCCATTATTAAAAGAGGGAGGGCGAACAGGAATTGAGGTCGTTAATCTATTGCTGCAGAAAAATGGCTTGGAAGGCCAGAAAATTGCTTACGATGGGGGCATTCAAACTCTTAAAAAATGGCAAAATTTAGGCATTATTTGGGGTGCGGTGACTAAATAAGTAAGTCTGAAGTTATGTAAGGAACTCCATAAGGAACTAAGTTCAGGTTAATTGTACTAATCTTTTTATATGCATTAAAACTTGAATTTCAGAATAAGGTAATCGAATGTCCGTTACAAAAATGGGTCTGTGGGCTCATGAAAAACTCAATGCAACTCGTAAGCTAGAGGCGGTTGGTCCCTTGGCTTTAAGAGTTTATCTTTTCTTTCCACTGTGGATGGCAGGTACTAATAAATGGTCTAGTTTTGACAGTACAGTTGCTTGGTTTGGTAATGATGATTGGGGTTTAGGGTTACCGGCCCCTATTTTATTAGCTTTTTTGGCTACTTGGACAGAGATAGTGGGAGCAATATTTCTGCTGCTGGGGTTTGCGACTCGATATATCGCAGTGCCTTTAATGGTAACAATGTTAGTGGCAATATTGACCGTTCATTGGGGAAATGGTTGGCCTGCTATCGCTGATGGGGCTGCCGATGCTGGTGTTGCTGAAAGAACAGAAGCTGCTCGAGTTATTTTACAAGAGCATGGTCATTACACATGGTTAACGGCGAAAGGCAATTTTGTTATTTTGAATAATGGGATTGAATTTGGCGTAACCTACTTGATTATGTTGTTATCTCTTTTCTTCACTGGAGCGGGGAAAATTGTAAGTTTGGATTATTGGATTGCGAAGCATTATAAAACATCGTAGCGCTTCCGCTTTAGCATATTTATTTTAACGACCGATGACCATCGGGTATCGGTCGTTACCTTTCTATTTATTCATTCCAACCTTGAGTGTGCTGTTGAACAAGTTCGCTTAGCAATTCAATATGATCAGGGTTGTCATTAAGGGCGGAAATGTAATTGTACGTTTCACCACCTGCCTCAATAAAGTACTCTTTGTTTTCAACTTGGATTTCTTCGAGTGTTTCTAGGCAATCGGCTGAAAAAGCAGGGCAGATCACATCAACACTTTTTATCCCGTCTTTGCCCCATTGCTTTAGCGTAAAGTCTGTATAAGGTTTCACCCATTCTTCACGTCCAAAACGAGATTGGAAGCAACACTGCCACTGTTCTGGTTGTAACTCTAATTTAGCGGCTAGTAAGTTGGCAGTCTTACGACATTGGTGCTCATATGGGTCGCCCTTGAGTGTGTAGCGCTCTGGCACACCGTGAAAAGACATTAATAATTTTTCACTTTGTCCGGCATCTTTCCATTGTTTCTTAACCGATTGGGCTAATGCGTTGATGTATCCAGGGTGATCATGAAAATCACGAATCCAGCGCATTTCAGGAAGGTGTGGGCACTGTTTTAGCAACTCTGATAATTTATCATAAATAGCGGCGGTCGTTGATGATGAAAACTGAGGGTACATTGGTAGGATTAATATGCGCTCTACACCTTTGGCCCGAAGCGCCATAGAAGCACTTAAAATACTAGGGTTACCGTAAGTCATGCCAAGTTCTACTGGTATGTCGTTACCCGTATCCAGTTGCAATTTCTGTTGTAATGCCGCGGCTTGTTTTTTAGAGATAGCCAGTAAGGGTGATCCAGCTTCTGTCCAAATGCTCGCATAGGCTTCCGAGACAGGTTTTGGGCGAATAAGGAGAATGATTCTAAGTACAAACCACCAAATAATACGAGGTGCATCAACAACACGTACGTCGGACAGGAACTCTTTAAGATAGGTTCTTACGGCTTTGGGAGTTGGGGCTTCAGGCGTTCCTAAGTTGACCATTAGAATGCCAAATTTTTTATGCTTTGCTGTTGTACTATTTTGCTGATCCACAAGAACTGCCTTCAGTTGAATGAAAGTCTTTATTGTAGTTCGAAATGGGTATAAATAAAAAGGCGGGCTTTAAAATAAGCACCGCCTTTATAAACTAACGTTGTTTTTCTATGAGAACTTAGAACTTATGAACCACTTTCACTGTGCCGTCGACCGCGGATGAATCAATGTAACCAATAATATTAGGATTATTAGCGACTAACGATCTAATTTCTGCATCTGTTCCAGATTGTTTGGGTGGCGTTCCTTTACCCGTAAAAATCAAACGAGACCAATAAGACTTAAGTTGGCTGTCAGATTTACCAAGAATAGAGGTGTTAAATGCTTCGCGCGTCTTACTTCCTTCATCTTGATCAACAGGCAAGGCCTGAGAACCATCAGGGAAGCTTTTCGCTTTACCTAAGAAAATCTTACTAACCGTCATTTGATCCATTGCAGAGTTAGGATTGCTGCTGCTAACGATTACTGAAGTTTCAGCGAACGCTATACTGGATGCCATGGCAATAAGAAGCGCTGAACATGAGAGTTTAAATAATTTCATAATAATTACTCCTTAAAAGATAACATCGACAGCAACGCTGTATAAGGTTGCAGAATCGCCATCAATACCAGCGGCTTTAGTTTCATCGTTGTTCTGTATTTCAAACTTTAAGGCAGTAGATGAATCGTAGTCGTAACGAAGGCCTGCAATAATGCTGGTTTGTTCGAACTGAAGCGGTAATGCTTCTTGAATAGTGCCTTCATTTCCAGAATCAAAACTATCTTTTTCACTGCTATAGGTTAAGTGAGGTGTAAATACACCCATGCGAGCTGAAACGCCGACCAACCACGCTTGATCATCTAGGAAAAGAGAGTTTTCATGTTCCAGGGCTGTCCATTCTGCAACTGCGCTGTATGTGCCATCATCATAAGTGAAAGCTGCACCAATAAACTGAGATGTCTGGCCTTTAAAATTGAAGTCTTCAGCAGCTGATGGATCGGCAAGAGATGTTGATATTCCTGCAGCACCTGCAGCAGCTTGTGAAAATACTGAAGTAGGATCAGAAATATCCAGTAACAACTCAGCTTGGTGATAGCTTAGGCGCGTCCCAAAATTTCCCATGTTTGCCGAGAGGACAACACCTGTGAAGTTTCTAAAATCGGCTGCATATACATCTGTTTGAGTATCAAAATCACCTTGAAAGCGGCCATAATAGACTTGAATACTTCCATCTAAATTGCCAGAACTAAAGCGCTGAGTGAAATCGATGCCGTCAATCGATGAAAAGGGTACTCGATAGACGTCACCCGGTGGGCGAACCCAGTTATAAGCATATCCAACTTCTAAGAAGTCTGAATATTGGAAAAATGGCACGCGTAAACGGCCCATGCGTAAATCAATATCATCATTTGCGGCGTAAGTTACAAAGGCCCATGCAGCTTCTGTCGAGTAGTCATCACTACCACGTGAAACGAGTTGTCCTGTGGCTGACGTTGTATCATTTACTTGTTTTTGGATTTGAATACCCAGAACGGTGTCTTGTTTAAACCCACCCTGATTATCGGCACCTGCAATGGCTGCTTTATTATCGTCAAGCATGCTTGCGCCAACACTAATGAAACCGTTGATGTTCAAGTCATTAGCCATAGCGGGTGAGGCTATGGCAATGGCTAGTAAGGATGGAGCCCAATACATTTTTGTTCGCATAACATTCTCTCTTTGGTTGTCTATATTTCAACCTTAGTAAAAGTTTCAAAATTTACAAATAATTGCATTATTATTGTGCGTAATTAATTAGTCAGTGAATTGTCGCTTTATTGTGGTGCGCGTTATAATGCGTTATTGAATCTTATGTCTTGCGTGGATGCAGTCGTTATTTTGCTGTATAATTTTCGCCAGAATTTTCAAGTGTTCCTCTGTTAACAGAGGACCTGTTTTATCTTTGTTTCCTAGTTAAAATATGGGAATTGACTTAATTACGTTTTTTGAGGCTATAAAATGACTGAGTACGTTCAAAGTGGTGGCATTCAAGTTGCCAAAGAGCTATACGATTTTATTAATGACAGTGCGATTCCTGGTACGGGTCTCGAAGCACAAGATTTTTGGGCTAAGTTCGATAAAATTGCTAATAAACTGGCCCCTAAAAATCGCGCGCTTTTGGCTAAACGTGATGATTTACAAGCCAAAATCGATGCGTATCACACAGCGCGTGCTGGTCAGTCTCACAATGCTGTTGAATACAAGGCTTTCTTGCAAAAAATTGGTTATTTGGTTCCAACAGGTGATGATTTCCAGGCAACGACGGTTAATGTAGAGCCTGAAATCGCTAAAATGGCCGGTCCTCAGCTAGTTGTACCAATCATGAATGCACGTTTTGCATTGAACGCTTCTAATGCACGTTGGGGCTCTTTGTATGATGCTCTTTACGGTACTAAAGCAATCTCTGAAGAAGATGGCGCAACAAAAGGCCCGGGTTACAATCAGGTTCGTGGCGATAAAGTTATCGCTTATGCGCGTAGCTTCTTAAATGACTCAGCACCTTTGTCTGCTGGCGACCATGCTGATAGCACTCAGTATGCAATCGTTGATGGCGCTTTACAGGTTACTTTAAAAAACGGTTCAACGACGGGCCTCAAAGACGCTGACAAACTGCAAGGTTTTGTAGGCGATGCGGCGGCTCCAACGGGTATTCTTTTGCAGAATAACGGTCTACGCTTTGAACTTCAGTTTGATGCGACTAGCCCAATCGGTTCTTCTGATGCTACTGGCATGAAAGATATTTTGATGGAATCTGCACTAACAACCATTATGGATTGTGAAGATTCTGTTGCTTGTGTTGACGGCGAAGATAAGGTCGTTGCTTATGGCAACTGGTTAGGCCTTATGAAAGGTGATCTTGCGGTTGAAGTAAAAAAAGGCGCAAGCTCTTTCACTCGTAAGATGAATGCCGATCGTGAATACATGGGGCTAAATGGCGAAACTTTCTCTGTGAAAGGTCGCTCTATGTTGTTCATTCGTAACGTGGGTCACTTGATGACTAACCCAGCGATCCTTTTAGCGGATGGCGCTGAAGTGCCTGAAGGTATAATGGACGCAATGATGACAGTGATGATTGCGATGCATGACCTTAACGGAAATGCTCCCTTCAAGAACTCTACTACCGGTTCTGTAAACATCGTTAAGCCTAAGATGCACGGCCCTGAAGAAGTAGCTTTCGCTAATGACATCTTCGCGGCGGTTGAAGATGCATTAGGTCTTCCTCGTTTTACCGTTAAAATGGGAATTATGGACGAAGAGCGTCGCACCACGGTTAACTTGAAAGAGTGTATCCGCGCCGCAGCAGATCGTGTTGTTTTCATTAACACAGGCTTCTTAGACCGTACCGGTGATGAGCTTCATACGTCTATGCTAGCGGGTGCTTTCGTACCTAAGTCAATTATGAAGCAGCAAACTTGGATTGGTGCTTACGAAGATTGGAATGTTGATACCGGTCTTGAAACGGGCTTGTCTGGTCGTGCTCAAATCGGTAAAGGCATGTGGCCTATCCCGGACGAAATGGGTCAGATGATGGAGCAGAAAATTGCTCATCCTAAATCGGGCGCCAACACGGCTTGGGTTCCATCGCCAACAGCCGCTACATTACACGCAATTCACTATCACACGGTTGATGTGTTTGCTGTTCAAGAAGGTCTAAAGACTCGCGAGCACGCTTCTGTCGATGATATTTTAGCCATTCCTTTAATGGATGATGCTGCTAAAGCGGCATTGACTGCTGAGCAGATTCAAAGCGAAGTTGATAATAACTGCCAGGGTCTATTGGGCTATGTTGTGCGTTGGGTTGATGCGGGTATCGGTTGTTCTAAAGTTCCAGATATCAATAACGTTGGCTTGATGGAAGATCGCGCGACCTTGCGTATCTCTTCTCAGCACCTAACTAACTGGTTAGAGCACGGTATTTGTAGCGAAGAGCAAGTTAAAGAATCTTTGCAGCGAATGGCCGCAATTGTTGATGGTCAAAATGCTAATGATCCAACCTACATTGCTATGGCACCTGGTTTTGACGGTATCGCTTTCCAAGCAGCTTCTGATCTTGTTTTCAAAGGTAAGACTCAGCCAAGCGGCTATACTGAACCACTACTGCACGCTTACCGCTTGAAGTATAAAGCTCAGTCATAGGCTTTGTTAACGTTTAACATTTAGAGCTTATTATTCATTATTTATGAATGTAAAAGCCCAGCAGTTGCTGGGCTTTTTTGTGTTTGATGGATCATTATTTGTATTTTTGATGTGCAGTCCATGAGACTTAATTAAAAGTTAAGGATTATTTTATTAACGCTCGCATTGCGGGTAAACTGATTTAAAAATTAAGAATGATTATTATGCGTATTGTATTTTGTTTAGCCTTGTTGTTTTTTTACAATGCACTGGCTCACTCAACCAATAAAATAGAGGCGAGGTTTTCTATTTTAGGAAGCTCGGAGCCCGTCGCTATTGACGATATGGTGAATGGTTGGGACGGAGATTATCAGCAAGGTGAATTAGCATTTGCCAATGCAACGTGGGATATCAGTTTTACCAAGACACTCGAGCTTGATGATGAAAAATCAGGCAGTATTCGGGTTGCGCGTGGATATCGTATTTATTATTTTTTGAAGTTTAACAAAGAAACGGCCGATTTCTATAGAGCTCAGGAACAGAAGATCGCGCTAAAAAGTAATAAAAAAATAGACCTTGAGGTCAAACATTTTGAAGCGCCGAGTCTCTCGTTTTCTTATGAGAGCCCTCAAATGAATTTGTCTTTTTATGATCTTAAATCAAGTTTTAATGTGACAACTAATTTTTACCAGCCTGGACATTTTCAGTTTGGGGAGATAAAAGGCACCGCCTTTGGTCCTGGTACCGATAGTTTTTCCGCAAATATCGATTACCGTTATGATCAATTTAAGTTACCTTTCTTAGAAGAAGAAAAAGGGTTCGATACCGAAAAAGGGCAGGGTTATTCACTGGATTTAAGTGTTATTCTAGAACAAGAAAATTGGGTATTCGATCTTGGCATGCGTGATATATTTGCTCGGTTCTCATGGGGTGCATCGGGTAATACTGTGGCGTGTCTGCAGACCGATACTGGAGACGGTGCTGTTTGTGAGAGTAATGGTGGCAGCGGTCGATCGGAAGTTAAATCCGTTTCCGAAACCATACCCGTCAGTATTACCGGTGCGCTGAAACACAAAGGTTACGACTTATCTTTGCATGCTTTTCAGCATGACACTTATCAAAGGCTTGGTATTGAAAAAGGCTTGAAGACAGCGCTAGGGCGATTGGGTTTTTTCTTGTATTATCCACGCTTGGCTGGATTGTCTTGGCAAACAAGTATCTTCAATGTTCAATTAGGTGCTGATACGTTAAAACTCTCTAAAGCGCGTAATGTTCAATTCAATATGGGCGTTAATTGGCGCTGGTAGTTCATTTTTATAGGCAGCATATTTGTTGGTCACTCATCTTTATTGGTAACCCATGTATTTAGATTATTTTGGCTTAAGCCGACTGCCTTTTTCCATTGCGCCCGATCCAGAACTTTTATATCTCAGTCCTTCACACCACGAAGCGTTAGCGCATTTAAATTATGCTTTAACGGCGCATGGCGGGCTTATTTGCCTAACCGGTGAGGTGGGTATGGGTAAAACCACACTCTGTCGCGCGTTTATCGATCAGGTTCCTGATCATGTTGATATTGCTTATATTTTCAACCCGATGCTATCCGCTCCTGAACTGTTGCAGTCAATCTGCGCTGAATTAGAAGTTCCTTGTGAGAGTCTGCCTGACGAAAGAGCGCTAACCAATAAGCAGCTCATTGATCGTTTATACCAATCGCTAATTAAACGCTATGCACGTGGCCGAAAAGTTATTTGTATTATCGACGAAGCTCAGAGTATGCCTGCGCCATTGCTTGAGCAGATTCGCTTGCTCACTAATTTAGAAACCAATCGAGATAAATTATTAACGCTCATATTGGTAGGGCAGCCAGAGCTGCAAGATATACTTGCTCAGCATTCAACACGTCAGCTTGATCAGCGAATTACGGCACGTTATCACTTGCCAGCCATGAATAAAAAGCAGCTGAAGCCTTACTTACAGCATCGACTTAAGCAAGCATCGGTTAGGCATGATTTCGGTGATGGTCCAGATACCGAATTATTCAGCAAGGGTGCTATTTCTGCTATTTGGTCTGGCGCTAAAGGAATCCCTCGTTTAATCAATAGTATTGCTGATCGGGCACTATTGGGAGCATATGCGACGAATCAAACACACGTTTCCAAGGCGGTTGCACGACAAGCGATTAAAGAGGTTATTGGTCAGCCTAAAAGAAAGCCTGCGAAAGAGCTTGCTCATAAATCTTTAAAAAGTGTGTTGTTGATTACTCTCTTTAGTTTTACTGCTTTTATATTTTTAACGCTTGGTCAGCAAAAAATTGAATGGCTCACTCAGGTGTGGGGTGTAAACCATTTTCAGCAATTGGCAGAGGTTAATGGCCTTGATATCGAAGCCTTTGATTTAAGTAGTTGTGAGGAAATTGAAAAAAATAGCAACTTTGCGTGTTTAACCCTTGATTGGTCTTTAGCTGATTTGCAGAGCTTGCAGCAACGTCTCGCCATATTTGATGGTGAAAAATGGAAGATTGTCACAGCAGATCAAGTCAGATCTCTGCCGCAAGAAAGTCTTATTTTATGGCAGCCTGTTAAAGACTTTGATAAACCTGTGAAACCAGGAGAGTCGCACTCATTAATCACCTGGGTGAGACGTACTTTAGCGGATGATTCATCAGCGAGTGAGTGGCAAATAATTGCCCCTAACGGTGTCTCTGAATTTGATTTCCGTTCTTATTATGATCCTATCTTAGCTCAACGCGTGGCGTCTTTTCAGATGATGGAAGGCTTAAAAGCCGATCGAATCATCGGCTTAAAAACCTTACTTGCTTTGCAGGCTAAGAGTAAAAACGTTCTTTTACCGGATGAGGAGGGTTAAATGTCTTATATCTTGCAGGCATTGAAAAAGTCCGAACAAGAGCGTGAGCTTGCGGCTCAAGACTCTGATGTTATTAATGAAAGTGCAACCAATCCAGTTGCGTTTAACAGGCCAGCTGATGCCTCTATTTCTGGTGGGTTAGTTAATAGCCAAAGCGAAAAATCAATCCGTGTGGTGGTTTATGCTTGGCTAGGGGTTTTATGTTTTTTGATATTACTCATCGCGGGTTATCTGTACCCTAAAACGACGTCTCCGCAGGCAGAGCCGTTGGTCGTTGATCAAGAGAGAATCATTGACTCTGTTGCGTTTGAGGTTGCTGTCGAAAAAATCGAAGTGAAGAAGGCGGCTGTTCAAAAGGTACTTGTGCAAGAAACCATTACACAGGAAGCGCTTGTAGAAGAAGCACCTGTGCAAGAAAAAATTATACCAAAAGTGTTTATTTCCAATCAATCTCCTCAGCTTATTACTCCTAAAATAGCCGTAGAGTTAGCGGCTAAAGATACGCAGTCACTTATTCCTAATATTAATATTAGTAGCCATATTTACAGTTCTCTGCCTGCAAGGCGAAGTATTGTGGTTAATGGTGAGCGTTTAGCTGAAGCTGATTTTATAACACCGAATGTTCAAGTTAAGGAAATAACCCATCAAGGTATGATTATCGAAGTTGATGGGTTGTCGTTAGTGATCGATCGTAGTCGTGGTTGGAGCCGTTAAACATTATGCTGTCTCAAAAATCGAAAGACGAAATCCAAGCCTTGTATCGAAAATTAGTTGAAAAGATGAAGCTGACTCCCCGTATGGGGCAGCGCGTTATGATTGCTGAAATAGCTAAGTCGTTGGGTGCTATTGTTGAAGATGATAGCGAAGAGCGCTCCAATGACGCGGGTATCGTGGTGGTAGAGGCGGGCACTGGTACGGGTAAAACGTTAGCGTATTTAACCGCGACGTTGCCCATGGCGATGGCCGCAGAGAAAAAATTACTGATATCCACCGCGACCATTGCTTTGCAAGAACAGATTCTTGATAAAGACATTCCTGCATTTCGAAAAAACTCCGGAATCCCTTTTAAATTTGCACTCGCTAAAGGCCGAGGGCGTTACTTGTGTTTAATAAAGCTAGACAAAGCATTGCAGCAAATGTCGGGTTTATTATCAACAGTGGATTTATTTGATCAGGCACCTGAAGCGGCCGACCAGGCATTATATGAAGATTTATTATCGTCTTATGGCCGTGGTGACTGGAATGGTGATAAAGATCGTTTAGGTTATGAAATTGAGCCAAGCCAGTGGCGTCACTTAACGGCGACTCATCGAGAATGTTCAAATCGCCGGTGCGAGCAGTTTCAAAATTGCGCGTTTTATAAAGCCCGAGGCGAGCTTGATACCGCCGATATTATTATTGCTAACCACGATCTTGTCTTGTCGGATTTAGTATTAGGGGGCGGCGCAGTATTACCGCCCCCTGAAAAACTCATTTATGTATTTGATGAAGGACACCACCTTGCTGATAAAGCACTGAACCATTTTAAAGTTGAAATCGGTGTACGGGCTCAGCGTCAGTGGTTAAAGCAACTAGAGAAAGCTTTGGAGCAACTGATTACTCAGGGGGGTATCCCGAGTTCCATGATGCACAGTATTAGAACTGCGCCTGAGCAAATTGCTGAATGCCAGCAAGCCTTAACGTTTCTCTGGCCGATGGTTCAGGAGATGTTGGGTGAAAATGAACGTTTACGTTTTGAATTTGGTCGTGTGCCCGAAACGCTTAAGGGCTTGCTACAAAACCTTAAGGCGCCTCTGCAACCTCTGTTGCAATGTTTAGATAAATTGAATGAAGCCTTGCAAAAATCATTAGATCCAAAAGAAGAAGGGGAGTTTGAACGCTCTGTTGCTGAAAGTTTTCAAGCGCCGATTGGTATTCTGTTTTCACGTTCAGAAATTCTGTGGGATGGCCTCATTTGGCTGTTGGCAGAAGAAGCGGCCGATGCAACGCCTTATGCACGTTGGATGTCAAAAACAGCCTATGGCGAAGATTGGGACATTCAGTTGTGTGTATCGCCCATTCGTGTCGCTGAGCAGTTACGCAAAAGTTTGTGGTGGAGATGCTACGGTGCGGTTGTGACGTCTGCAACACTTACATCGTTAAATACTTTTAACCAGATAGCGATTGAAACGGGATTGCCTAAGTGGGCTAATTTTCAAAAAGTCGTATCGCCTTTTGATTATCCGAATATTGGAACGATTAGAGTTCCGAAGCTGCAGTGTGACCCCAAGGCTGAAGGCTACCAAGAAGAAATAAATAATTGGCTTCGAGATAATATTAATCTTAAAGAAGGTACTTTGGTGTTGTTTAGTTCGCGTGCACAAATGAAAGCGTGTAACGATGAGCTTTATCCTTTGTGGCGTGATGAACTGTTGGTGCAAGGGTTTTTACCTAAATCAGAAATTGTTAAACGCCACCAAGAGAAAATAGATAAAGGAAAGGGGGGAGTGATTTTTGGTCTTGCCAGTTTTGCTGAGGGTATTGATTTGCCCGGTGATTACTTGACCCATGTGGTTATTGTAAAAATCCCTTTTGCGGTGCCTGATGATCCTTTGCAGGCTGCTACCAGTGAGTGGATGGAGAGCCAAGGGCGTAACCCTTTCATGGAGCTCACGTTACCGGCTGCCTCGGTCCGTTTAGTGCAGGCAGCTGGGCGTTTAATTCGTAAAGAAGATGATGTGGGTGTCATCAGTATTCTGGATAAGCGAATTGTCTCAAGCCGTTATGGTCGTTTGTTATTAGATGCCTTGCCACCCTTTAAGCGCGAACTGCATTAGTAGCAGGCATAAAAAAAGGCCTTTAGTGGTCTTTTTTTATGCCTGCTACTAAATTGAGTGAAACTCTCATTACATGACTATCCTAGACGTAAGTTCTGAATAATAGCAGGCAGTGTGTGAGGGGTGAATTCACTGATGCTGTCTAATAATTCAATTAATTCATCGGCAGCTTTTACGTCGCGTTGAATTAAAATACACCGTAAGTTCTTTCGATCACGTTCCATAATACGAATATGAAAATGATGAATCATGCCCGTTATATATAATTGTAACTCTTTGGAATTTTCAGTGAGCGTTACATCGTTGTGTTTCAAATCAATCTGACATCCGGAAAAATTAAGATCGACAATGCGAATAGCATGTTCTATTCCCGTGGTCTTATCCAGTAATAGAGCTTGATCATGCTCAAGCTTTAAGCGGGGCTGTAAACGGCGTTCTTGAGAACAGTACGAATCTTGGAATAGACGAGTACCAGCGATGCCTTTAATGCTTTGATTTTTAATGAAACGATAAAAAAGATCAGAGGTAACATCTCGGCGTTCAAATTGCGATAGGTGGTCAGCATCTTCAATAATGGCGAACTGTGCATCTGCACAAGACGCTGCAAAAATTGCGTTTTCTTGTGGCAGAGTAAAGTTGTCAAACTCTCCTGTGGCCACTAGGGTTGGGCATGTAGGGAATTTATCAAAGCCATCAAAGCGCAATAGTCGTTGAGTATTCTGTGCATATCGAGCCTGTTCGTTAGCATTTAAGCGCGCGACTTGGCGATATAACAGGCGACGATAAGTTTTACCTACTTCAGTCTCTTGCATGCGATTGTGGTTAATGAGATTAGAAACCGCGGTTGCCGCAAATGCCTTTAATTTACCTCTAGCCAACAGTTCAAGAGAGTCTTCTAGTAACAATACTAGCGTATTACGACGGAAGCAGGTGATGCCTGAAACGAGAAGTCGTTCGACAAATTTTGGGTGTTCTGAGGCAAATAATGTCGCCATAGCTGAACCATAGCTAATGCCAACCATAATAACCTGGGCTATCCCTTGAACTTCAAAGAAGCCTTTGAGGAGCGATGAGAAATCTTTTAAATCTAATTCAGGCACCAATTGATCATTGCTGCCCTGAGAAGGAAGATCTAATAAAATCACAGGATGTGTTTGGTAGACCAATTCAACTTCTGTTTTAAAAGAAGTGAAACTTTGGAATGCTCCGCCCAAAAACACAACAGGAGTCTTATCTAAATTCTTGGGTTGAGAAAATAAATGAAATTCTAGTTTGTAGCGTCCAATCATCTGAATGCTAGGGGCTTGTTTTAGACTATCTGGTTCGAATGTTGAAAACTGCATAGGCAATCTCGACTTCATCTTTTCTTATTGTGTAAAGATTATGCTTCATTTATAGACATATATCTACGGGTGTATTATATCTTTACTAAGAGGGTGAGGAATGAGTTTCTTGACGTAAGTATTTGAAATAAAATAGTTTTATTTCAGAGCGCTGGCTTCTAAAAAATATATTGGCCTAAATTGGCGTAATTATTCTAACGCGAAGGGGTTACTTAGGTAGGTTGAGTATGTATTCAATACTCGAAGGACTGACATTGACACCGATTTCTCCATTTGGGCTGGCGATCTGCTGAGAATCAAAATTGCCGATGTTGGGGATGGTAATTGAAAAGGAGTTCTCAGTAGACTGATAACTTGTGCCTGTAGGGATGTCTCCGGGATTAGTCGGTGTTAGATTGGTTAAAAACGGTAAGGTAGAAATGTCAACATTCTCAGTTGACCCAATGCCATAAGCCTGTCGAACCGTGTTTAATAACTCTTCTGATAAGGGTTCTTTAAGAAATTGTATTGTTGCAATGGGTAATTGAGGTGTTAAGTTATTTTCTAAAGCTCTCTGATTGTTTAGGTCATCATACGTTGATAATTCATGGCTAATTGCGGAAGTAGAATGATTTTGATCTTCTGGTAATACCTGAGTCGCTTGCTCTAAAGGGGTAACTTTTAATCTAACCGGAAGAGATGAAGTAACGTCTTGTTCTTTCTTCTGGCGAACAATAACGGTTGTGTCTTTTATATAGGTATCCGTTAATTCTTCGGATGATAATGAGCTGATTTCAGCCCAAGTGGCGGCATTAATCATCAATGAAAGTGTTGCGAAGCATGCAGTGCTTATAAAAGATTTATTCTTCATGCTGTTTTTCATATCGGTTCCGTGGACTGAGCCAGTGTTGTTATTTTTATCCTAGCCGAGGCTATTAAAGAATCAAGGCATTTTACGTCAATTTGACATGCACGAGGTAAGCGAGGCTGGTTTATTGACAAGCATCAATTTTTTTATAACAAAAATCAAGTGAATCCTTGCGTAACTGCGATAGCGCTTCTATAAAAGCTGTGTTTTAATTCGCGCATGAAAAAATCACTCCCCCTTTTAATCGGCTTTCGCTATTTAGCAGCAAAACGTCGAAATCATTTTATCTCCTTTATCTCAGCATCCTCAATGGTCGGTATGACTTTGGGCGTAGCGGTACTTATTCTCGTATTATCTGTTATGAATGGATTTGATCAAGAGTTGCGTGAGCGTATTCTTGGCATGATTCCTCACGGCATTGTTTATGAACGAGGGGGTGTGCAAGATTGGCAGAAACTTGCTAAAGAGGTAGAACAATATCCGGGGGTTGTCGCTGCAGCACCTTTAACCCGCTTGCAAGGTATGATGGCTTATCAAGGGCGCGTTCAAGGGGCTATGGTGACAGGCATCGAGCCGACAGCTGAGCGCAGGGTGTCGATTTTACCTGACCATATGGTTGAGGGAGAACTTTCGTCGTTAACGGCTTCAGGATTCAATGTTGTATTGGGCGAGATATTGGCTCGCCGTTTAAATTTAGTGATTGGCGACAAGGTTACTCTTATGTTGCCTGAAGCGACTTTATCTCCTGCAGGCATTTTACCTCGTATTAAGCGTTTGACTGTCTCTGGAATATTTTCTGTCGGTGCTGAGCTGGATGCTAATCTCGCTGTTATTCACCTTGCGGATGCTCGTAAGCTTGCGCGTCTTGCAGGTGAAGCCCAGGCGCTAAGAATTAAGACAGAAGACTTATTCATCGCGCCTAAACTTGTTTGGCAATTGGTCAGCGACGTTGATGGAATTTATTCGGGTAGCGATTGGACTCGAACGCATGGCAATTTATTCCAAGCGATTAAAATGGAAAAAACTATGATTGGCCTGCTGCTTTTAATTATTGTGGCAGTGGCAGCCTTTAATATTATTGCAACACTTGTCATGGTCGTCACCGATAAACAAGCAGATATCGCTATTCTGCGGACCATGGGAGCAACCCCAAGAACAATTTTACAGATCTTTATGGTTCAGGGCTTGGCGATTGGTGTTGTCGGTGTGGCGTTAGGTACGGTGCTGGGTATTATTGGCGCACTGACGGTTTCAGACATTATTGCTTGGATTGAAAAAATTTCGGGTGTGCAGTTTTTAAACGGTGATGTGTATTTTATTAGTTATTTACCGTCACAGCTTTTATGGTCTGATGTTGCAATGATTACATCCAGTGCGATAGTCCTTAGTTTTCTAGCGACGATTTACCCTGCGGTTAGGGCATCAAAAATTGAACCCGCCGAGGCGTTACGTTATGAATGATATTATTTTAGACGCTAAAGGGCTAAGTAAAACCTATCGCACAGGCCCAGATGAAGTTGTTGTTTGGTCTGATGTCGATTTACAGGTCAATGTAGGTGAAACAATTTCAATTATCGGGGCATCGGGCTCAGGTAAGAGTACGTTGTTGAATGCCTTGGGTGGCTTAGATTCTATTGATAGTGGTGAAGTCGTATTAGCAGGACATAAAATCCACTCTTTGGCAGAAGTTGCAAGAACCCAGCTGCGTAATCGTGACTTAGGATTTGTGTATCAATTCCATCATTTACTGCCTGAATTCAGTGCGCTTGAGAATGTTATGATGCCGTTATTGATTCGTGGTGATAAAACCAAGGTCGCTGAAGCGAAAGCGTTAAGGTGTTTAGATCAGGTGGGTTTGTCTCAAAGGGCGGAGCATAAACCTGCCGAACTTTCGGGTGGAGAGAGGCAGAGAGTCGCGATCGCCCGGGCCTTAGTTGGTCAACCAAAGGTTGTTATGCTGGATGAGCCAACGGGTAATCTAGATCAAGAAACGGCCAAGCAGGTGGAAGATGTATTGCTTGGGTTGTCTGAAACCGTCGGTATGGCTTTTGTTATCGTCACTCATGACGAAGCGTTGGCGGGTAGAGCTAATCGACGTTATAAGTTATCTAATAGAACGCTAATCGAAATGCCTTAGTTAACAACGCTTGTTAGGTAGGTATATTTGATATTTTAATATAAAAAAAGAGAGCTAAGCTCTCTTTTTTTATTTTTCAAGTTTTTTTCTAATACTCAGATTCAGATTACATCGTTCTGCTTAGATTTAATTGAATCTATTTCTCGTGCTAAGCGTTCAGCCTTGCGTTTATTCCAACTCGATACAATGTGCATTCGCCAGAGTATTCTCATACCTACATAGCTCGCGCTAGCAAACACCAAACCGGCTAATAAAGATCCTGTATACAGGGGTAACCAAATTTCATTAAGCTGAGACAGTAGCGAATCTAAACTTAAGTCACTGCTGAACTCTCGCTTAGGAATGTCTAATAAATAGGCTCCTAAACTGTATGTTCCATAAAACAAGGGTGGCATTGTGATCGGATTGCTCAACCAAACAAGACCGACAGAAATAGGTAGGTTGGAGTTAAAATAAAAGGCCAGTAACGCTGAGAGTATCATTTGAAAGGGCATGGGAATGAAGGCACAAAAAATACCGATGAAAAACGCTTGAGCGACCGAACGTCTATTAAGATGCCATAAATTAGGCTTTCTCATTAGCGGGGCTAAAAAAGCAAGTGACTTATTGTTTTTCACTTGCTCGGGGGTCGGGAAGAATTTTTGTAACTTTTTCTTTGGCATTTGCTCGGTTCTTTTGTGGTTTCAGCGATATCTGCCATGCTGATTATGGGCTGAATTATGCCCATAATCGTCAGGGGTGGCAATGAGACTCTGTTTAGTTAGTGCAATTTTAACGTTTTTTGTGTCAATTTACGTTCAATATGAGCAATCCTGGCTATTGGCTTTGTTGGTTTTGGGCGTAATTGTAAGCTCAAGGTCGAGCCCATGGCAGAACCGTGTTCTCGCCGTTTTAGGCGTTCTTCTATCCGCTTATTATAGTCAGTTTTGGCTATCTGAGCGCTTAAGTAGTCGACTGAGTGACGATTTGTCAGGCATCGTTGTTACCGGGTATGGCGAAGTGATCGGCTGCCGTGAGGCGAGTTCAGGTGTTGAAAAATTAATGCTTACTATTAAATCATTAAACCCTACTGAAAAAACGCTGCCCCCTTTAAAGCGACTTGCCCTGAATTTCTACCGCAGTTCTAAGAAAAATAACTCAGCGGACAGACACACAATACTTGAAAAAATCCCTTGTGGCGCGATGGTCGAATTTACGGCGAAACTGAGGGCACCTCATGGTTTTATTAATCCTTTTGGTTTTGATTATGAAGCATGGCAACTCAGTCGAGGCGTCGATGCATCGGGATACTTGCTTAAGCACAAAATTGTCGGTGTAGCAGAAGGCTGGCGAAGTCAGTTAATTGTATTACGTGAAAACTGGATTGAACGCGCCGCTTCTTTAAAGGGGGCCGCAGGGCAGCTGGTACCAGCACTATTGTTTGGCGAGTCAGGATATTTACCAAAACAACAATGGTTGGATTTTCAATTAACAGGCACCATTCATCTGCTCATTGTAAGCGGGCTTCATGTGGGGTTCTTGGTACTTATAGTGACGAGCGTATGGTACGTATTGATCCGATTAGAGGTCTTGCTGTTTTTCCCCAAGTCCTCTTTGTTATTTAAACTGACGCCTATTGTATTGCTGCTTGCCTGTCTCATTTATGCCTATATGGCAGGTATGGGGTTGGCCATTCAGCGTGCAGGGTTAATGCTAGGGTTTGGGGTTTTTGTGGTTTACTTTCGTCAACACTGGTCGCTGTTTGATACTTGGCTATGGGTTGTTCTGCTTGTGTTATTGATTAATCCCCTAAGTATTCTATTTATTGGATTTTGGTTCTCCTTTGCCGCAGTCGGCGCACTTTTAATAAACTATGGTGGTCAAGTTGGAGAGTTTTCTTCTTTAAAGCAGAGCAAGGTGTTGGATAACGATCCTTTAAATGCAGTAGTGGTCATGCAAAAGGTTACATTAAAATCATCTGGGAAGTTAAAACTTCTCTATTATCCGCAATGGGTTGTTTTCATCGCGTTGATGCCGCTGCTATGGATATTTCAACAACCCCAGTCGCTGTTGTCTTTTTTTACTAATATTCTCGCCATTCCTTTATTAGGCTTTATTGTAATGCCCCTTGCGCTGATCGCATTTATTTGGCCCGACGGTATTGCAGTTGATTTATTAAATGTCGTTCTTACTAATACCCTGACGTTTTTACATCACATGTCTCTATTTCCTTCTTGGTTGGTTTATAAGCCCTCCGGTATTTGGTTATTTCTTATAGGTCCTTTGGTACTGATTACTCTTTGGCTACCAGGTGCACCTTTTAAAAGGCTTAGCTTATTGATCCTTGTTCTTATCTTTCTCTCTCCGGTGGCGGTAAATGATGACAAACTTATTGTCTTTGATGTGGGGCAAGGCTTGGCTGTTTACGGCTCTACCTCAGGGTCTATAAGGCAAAGTTCATGGCTTTACGACACAGGTGCTCAGTTTCGTTCTGGTTTTAGCCTGGGGGATGCCGTTGTAGCCAAAAATATCTTAGCGTTTAATGGTAATGAATTAGACCTATTGTTTGTTAGCCACTCTGACAACGATCATGCCGGTGGTGAAGAGGGGTTAAGGCGTAAAATTGTCCCCTCACTCACCTATGCGGGGCAGCCCCAAAAGCATCAGCATAATGATTGCCATGCCGTTGATGGCTGGCATTCTTTTGAGGAAGGTGGAAATCGTTGGCGAATATTTCGATATAATATGACTAATGCCAGTGATAATAATCAATCGTGTGTCGTGCAAGTTGAAATGGCAGGAAAAAGAATTCTATTGCCGGGTGATATCGATAAAAAAGCAGAGAAAATATTGCTGGCATCCTATGGCGATGAGCTGAAGTCGGATGTCCTTATTGTTGGGCATCATGGCAGTAAGAGCAGTTCTAGTAACAATTGGCTTATTCAGGTTGATCCTGATGTTGCGATTGTGTCGAGCGGCTTTAAGAATCGTTTTTACCACCCTCATGGCACTGTGCTGGCGCGTTTTAAGCAGCATTCTATTCCTGTTTATAATACAGCCGATTCAGGAGCCGTTGAAATTAATTTGGCTGAAATAATGCTGGTGACCCAATGGCGAAAAAAAAATGCACCTGTATGGCGACAGCTTTGACGACTAATGCGATGAAAAATGTGATTTGATCCACTGATTCATTGCATCTGAGTATAGAGCTCTAGATCAAGCTTGTGCTAAAATAGCGCCCATAAATTATAATAAGTTCATGTTGTTAGGAGATACACCTGTGTTTGAGATCATCCAGAGTGGCGGTTGGATGATGATTCCGATCATCATTTCTTCAGTATTAGCGGCAGCAATTTCTGGCGAGCGTTTTTGGACGTTACGAACGAGCCAAATTGCACCGGCAAATCTATTGGGTCAAGTCTGGGGTTGGATGAAAAACAACCAGCTTGATGGCGAGCGTATTAAAGAATTGCGTGATAACTCACCCTTAGGTCGAGTATTAGCGGCGGGCTTGATGAATTCTAAGCACGGTCGAGACATTATGAAAGAGAGTATTCAAGAAGTTGCCAGTCATGAGATTCATGAAATGGAGCGCCACTTAAATGCTTTGGGGACCATTGCGGCTGTTGCACCTTTAATGGGCCTTCTAGGCACTGTGATTGGTATGATAAAAGTATTCTCTGAAATAATGCTAGCAGGTACAGGTCAAGCTGGCATGTTGGCTGGCGGTATTTCAGAAGCACTTGTTACAACGGCTGCGGGTCTGTCGATTGCTATTCCAGCGCTAATTTGTCATCGCATGCTTCAGCGTCGCGTTGATGAGGTTGTGGTATTTATGGAACAAGAGTCTTTGAAATTGGTTGATGTTTTGCACGGTGAGCGTGAAGTCGCTGATGGGCCTGAGAGTAAGCAACCGGTTGGAGTTTAACTGTGAATTTCAAACGTCAAAGTAAAGAAATGGTGGAAGTGAACCTTACGCCCTTAATTGACGTCGTATTCTTGCTGTTGATTTTCTTTATGGTCTCAACGACCTTTACTAAGGAAAATCATTTAAGTATAGATTTACCAGAAGCGAGCGCAGAGCAGCAACCGGTAGCGACCAATCGATTAGAAATTATTATTACCGCTTCAGGCAGTTATTCAATCAATGGCAAAACCTTGATTAATAATCAGCTAGACACTTTAAAACGCGGTTTAATGAAAGCCGCTGATGGTGAAAAAGGGCTCCCCGTCACGATTACTGCTGATGCAAATACCCCACATCAAGCGGTTGTGCGTGCCATGGATGCATCCGGTCAAACAGGTTTTGTTAACCTGAGTATTACCACTCGTAAAACAAGCGCGGAATAACACATGTCAAAGCCAGTATCAGTACGACGCCTATATGGGCGTCTACTGACCTACGTTAAGCCTTTTTTAGGCTCTTTTCTTATCGCTATTCTTGGTTTTGTCCTTTTTGCCTCAGCTGCGCCTGGGCTTTCCTGGATGATGGGTCAAATTACGAACGTTTTAGCAAACCCTAAACCCGAGGATGCTCACTTTGTTGTCTTCACTTTAATCGCTATTTTTGCTTACCGAGGTTTGGGTACCTTCTTAGGTAAATATTTTATTGCTCGTGTAGGTCGGGGTGTTGTTCATAGCTTACGAACAGTTTTGTTTAATCACATGCTCACTTTACCGAGCAATTATTATGACGGTGAGTCAACAGGTCGTTTGATTTCAAGAGTGATTTTTGATGTTGACCAAGTAACTGGTGCTGCCACAAAGGCATTAACAACCCTTATTCAAGATGGATTGACTGTTATTTTTTTAATGGGTTATTTGATCTACTTAGATTGGACGTTAACCCTCATATTCCTAGCGCTGTCTCCTGTCATTGGCGGCCTAGTAGCGTTTGCGAGTCAGTTCTTTCGGAAGTACAGCAAGCGAATTCAGCAATCCGTTGGTAATGTAACTCAAGTCACGAATGAATCCATCAATGCCTACAGAGAAGTGCGTACGTTTGGTGGTCAAAATTTTGAAAGTGCTCGCTTTAATAAAGCCAGTGAAGATAATCGTAAGCAAGCGCTAAAGTTTGCATTAACCAACGCCATTAATGTGCCCTTAAATCAGCAGATTATTGCGCTGGGATTAGGTTTCATGGTGTACCTGATGTTTGAAAGAGTGCTGAATCAGACAATGGGTGCGGGTGAGTTTATGACATTTATTACTGCCGCATCGTTAATTGCTAAGCCATTACGTTCTTTGACTGATATTAATTCTGTTGTGCAAAAAGGCTTGGTCGGTGCTGAATCGATTTTTACCGTACTCGATAGTGAAGGCGAGAGTGATGAAGGCAAGCTTGAACTGGATCGCGCTCAGGGAAATGTGAGCATAGAGAACTTAAGCTTTAAGTACCCAACGTCGGAAAGCTGGATACTGAAGTCGTTGAACGCCAAGGCTGAGAAGGGAAAAACGTATGCATTAGTGGGCCGTTCAGGCAGTGGTAAAACAACGCTGATGAGTTTATTGCCTCGATTCTACCAAGCCCAGCAGGGGCATATTTTACTTGATGGCCATAAGCTTGATGAGCTCTCGTTAGTGAGCTTGCGACGTAATGTTTCAATCGTGAGCCAGCAAGTTACCTTGTTCAATGCGTCGGTATTAGAAAACATTGCTTATGGTGAGTTAAAGAATAAAACGCGTGAACAGGTTATTAGTGCCGCAATGGCTGCACATGCGGATGAATTTATCGTTCAAATGGTGGATGGTTACGATACGCTGATCGGTGATAATGGTGTATTACTCTCTGGAGGTCAGCGACAGCGTATTGCTATCGCGAGGGCTATTTTGAAAGATTCGCCTGTGTTAATTCTCGACGAAGCAACCTCTGCTCTAGATACTGAATCTGAGCGCCACATTCAAAGCGCCATGCAAGAAGTAATGAAGGGGCGTACTACTTTTGTTATTGCTCACCGTTTAAGTACCATCGAAAGCGCTGATCAAATTTGGGTAATGGAAAAAGGCGAAATTATTGAGCGTGGAAGTCATTCTGAGTTATTAAGCATTAAGGGTGCTTACGCAAACCTACATGCGATGCAATTTAATGAAGAATAATGTGTTAGCTATTATTGCTACTCGTATAGAAAAAAGTTGGTATGAGAGCAAGTGGTGGAATATTTGGCTTCTTCCTTTGTCGGCTTTATTTTTTGTTTTAAGTCATCTTCGCCGAGTGTTGTTAAAGTATGCTTTGACCCCCGTAAAATGTTCAAAGCTTCCGATTGTCGTTATTGGGAATATTAATGTAGGTGGGACAGGTAAAACCCCTTTAGCCTGTTTTTTAGTCGATGCATTGGCAAAAAAAGGGGTGAGGGTTGGTATTATCAGTCGAGGTTATGGTAGCGCTGCGCCTTATTATCCTTATGCGTTAGAAAGAAATGAAGCGGCTGCCGTTGTGGGTGATGAGCCCAAATTATTGCGCGATCGCCTAAATTGTCCCGTCGTTATTGGTCCTGATAGAAATGCGGCGGTTAAGTTATTATCTCAATGTAATATTGATTTAATACTTTCCGATGATGGCTTGCAACATTATAAAATGCATCGTGATTATGAAATTGTTGTTTTAGATCAAACTCGAAAGTTGGGTAATGGTTGGTTATTGCCTGCCGGGCCATTACGTGAAGGTGCTTGGCGATTAGAGCAAGTCGATGCGGTTATTTATAATGGCTCCAGTGCTTTAGCAGGAAGTGCCTCTATGCAAATTGCCCCTTCTGTTTGGGTGAATGCAAAAACCTTAGAACGAAAAGAACTAGCGTTTTTCTTTAATAAAAATGTGCACGCAGTTGTCGGCATTGGTAATCCGCAGCGTTTTTTTAGCACGTTAGACGAGCTGAATGTTAATTATAAAAGACATGTTTTTTCTGATCATCATGGATTTATTGCATCAGATCTAAATGTGTTAGAGGATTCCTCTGAGCAGTTAGTGATGACTGAAAAAGATTGGGTAAAATGTGTGAGCTTTGCAACAGAATCTATGTGGTATCTAGAAGTTAATGCGCAGTTAGATTCTCAACTTGAAAAAAAATTATTAAATGATCTTGTCGAATTAAGCAATAATGCAAGTTCGTAACATAAATATTGATGAGTGATTAAGGAGTGGTAATGGATAAGCAATTAGCTGCTATGCTGGTATGCCCAATCTGTAAGGGTCAATTAAAATGGGATAAAGAAGCACAAGAACTATTATGTACGTTTGATGGTTTGGCATACCCTGTGCGCGACGGCGTGCCTGTGATGCTTGAACAGGAAGCGCGACAAATGGGTGAAGAAGAAAAGTTAGATAAAGCAACTCGTTAATGATTAAAGTTTTATTTGTTTGTCTGGGTAATATTTGTCGATCGCCAACGGCTCACGGTGTACTTGAGCATAAGTTGGCTTTGGCTGGACTCTCTGGTGTTGTTGAGGTCGATAGTGCGGGTACTGCGGCGTGGCATGTCGGTAAGCAGCCCGATGTACGTTCTCAGCAAGCGGCGAAAAAACGTGATTATGATCTATCTCATGTACGTGCACGACAAGCCATTGCCGATGACTTTTTAGAATTTGATTATGTTTTGGCAATGGATAATCAAAATTTAGAGAATCTAATGGCAATAATTCCTACTGGAAGTGTTAAAACCCAGCCTGAGCTTTTTTTAGCGTCATTGTCACAATCCCCTTCAGAAGTACCTGATCCTTATTATGGTGGAGAGGGTGGTTTCGAGGCCGTGCTGGATATGATTGAAAATGCATGTGATCAATTGATCTTAGATATTCGATCTAAAATATAATGCAGATCTTAACGCAATTTAATCTTTCAAGTTTCAATACGTTGTCTTTGCCAGGAGATGCGGAATACTTTTCTAATTTTTCATCTATCTCAGAATTACTTGCGTTGTTGCGCCAAGCAAAAGCCCGTAATCTTAATATTAAGGTCTTGGGTGGGGGCAGTAATATTATTTTACAGCCTAAAGTAATAGGTTTAGTTATTAAGAGCGCGATGCAGCGAATCGAGAAGTTATCAGAAGATAATGATTCTGTGACTTATGCCGTTGATGCGGGTGTGAATTGGCATCAGTGGGTTTTAAAATCAATTGATTTAGGCGCCTATGGTTTAGAAAATCTAGCGTTAATTCCTGGGTCGGTAGGGGCTTCACCCGTACAAAATATTGGTGCTTATGGTATTGAGGTCGGTCAGTTTATAAAAGAGATTCGGGGTATTCAGCTGTCAACGGGGCAGTGGATGTCATTTTCTACTGAACAATGCAATTTTTCTTATCGTGATTCTGTTTTTAAACAACAATTTAAAAGTGATTTTTTAATCACTCAAGTTATTTTTAAACTATCAAAAATTTTTAAACCTCAAGTTTCTTATGCACCTTTAAAGCAAATGTGTGATCAGTGGTTAATCACCAATAGTTCCAATGACGAAAAAAGAAAATTGTCCGCTAGGCAAGTCGCTGATTGGGTTGTAGGGGTCCGCAACAGTAAGTTACCAGACCCTGTAAAGATCCCAAATGCCGGTTCTTTTTTTACTAATCCTATTGTTCATAGAACGCAGGTTGATGTGTTATTGACGCGGTATCCTATGATGCCGGTTTATCCTGTAGCCAGTCGTCGCAACGATGAAGCTAAAATCGCGGCCGGTTGGTTGATTGACCAATGCGGTTGGAAAGGAAAGTCTTTGGGTTTGGCAAAAATGCATGATCAGCAAGCGTTGGTTTTAACCTTACAAGCCGGTGCGACTCAGCAAGATTTATTGGCGATTCAGCATGCGGTTCAGGCCGATGTGATGGCGAAATTTGGCATTCAGTTGCAACCAGAACCTCAACCGTTCGGTTAAACGTCTTCTCAATACACAGGTACAGTATTATTTACGACGCAATCATGAATAAGTTACCCTATGCATTGTATGAAAGGCTTAAGATAACGGCGTTTTAAAATAAATCGATAACTTTACAAGTTAAAAGACTCGAGTTTCAACTCTTCGCCTGTTTGCCACTTAATAAACCACCCTTTATCTCCCCAGTCGCCCAGAACATAGCGAACACGTTCTTGTCCGTCGAGACTCCATGTGTGGATGTTAGGTCGGTGGGTATGGCCATGAATCATGGTTGAGCAGTTTGCTGAAGTCAGGGCTTGGTTAACAGCATCTTGATTGACATCCATGATGTCGTTGCTTTTACCCTTCTGGCTTTCTTTGCTCTCGCCACGTGCTTGCTTGGCGAACTTAATTCTATCGGGAATAGATTTGGCTAGAAATTGCGCTTGCCATTGCGGGTTTCGCAGCATAACCCGGGCTTTCATGTAATCGATATCATCCGTACACAGGCTATCGCCATGCATCAATAGAATGCTTTTATCCCCTAGAGTGATTCGCTTCGACTCGACGAGCAATTCACAGTTGACACTTCCACACCATACTTGACCGACTAGAAAATCACGATTTCCATGCATAAAGTAGAGTTTGGTACCTTTCGCTGCACACTGTCGTAACGCGTGATTGATTCGTTCAATGTATTCATTGGAGTAATCATCGCCCATCCAAACTTCAAAGAAGTCACCTAAGATGTATAACTCTTCCGCATCATGTAATGAGTCTAGAAACGACAAAAAGCCATCAGTGATGGCTTTTTGTGCAGGTTCCAGATGCAGGTCAGAAATAAAATAAATCGCCATATCTGGAATCTTCTTATGCTTCGATAACAGTTGCTGATTCGATGATTACATCATCAGTAGGCACGTCTTGGTGACCGCGGCGTGTTGTTGTAGGTGTACCTTTGATTTTGTTAACGATGTCCATGCCTTCAACAACTTCAGCAAATACGCAGTATCCCCAACCCTCAGCGTTTTTGGCGGTATGGTTTAAGAAGGTATTATCAGAAACGTTGATGAAAAACTGAGCACTGGCAGAATGAGGATCCATTGTGCGCGCCATTGCCAAAGTACCGGTCTTGTTAGAAAGCCCGTTATCCGCTTCGTTGTCGATCGTATCGTTAGTTTTCTTTTCTTCCATGCCAGGAAGCATACCGCCGCCTTGAACCATGAAGCCGTCAATGACACGGTGAAAGATAATGCCGTCGTAAAAACCTTCTTCTACGTACTTCTGGAAGTTAGCGGCTGTTTTTGGCGCTTCTTCATTAAAAAGGTTGATTTTGATGTCGCCGAAGTTGGTCTTTAAAAGAATCATGGTTTTTCCTAGGGTTATATTGGCTAATATTGAATCTACGTATGGCTCTAGGCCGTATGACGCGTATAATAGCCGTTTTTTCCATGATTATCAGCTGATAACTAGCACAATCGAGATACAAATCGCATGTCAGACACTAATAACGTC
Organism: Oleispira sp.; assembly: GCA_051276935.1. Classification (GTDB taxonomy): domain Bacteria; phylum Pseudomonadota; class Gammaproteobacteria; order Pseudomonadales; family Oceanobacteraceae; genus Oleispira. The sequence continues at coordinate 39,104 of JBNMPQ010000003.1, forward strand.
AATAACTTTGTTGCCAAGATCGTTGAAGAAGATTTAGCCAGTGGCAAGATCGACAAAGTCATTACTCGTTTTCCTCCTGAGCCGAATGGTTATCTACACGTTGGTCACGCTAAATCCATCTGCCTAAACTTTGGTTTGGCTGAGAAATTTAACGGCGAGTGCAACTTGCGTTTTGATGATACGAACCCAGAAAAAGAAAGCCAAGAATACATCGATGCGATTAAAGAAGACATTACTTGGTTAGGCTTTGAGTGGTCTGGAGATGTTCGTTTCTCATCGAACTATTTTGATACGCTTTATGATTATGCGCTCGAATTGATTCAATCTGGTAAAGCCTACGTTTGCAGTCTGAAACCGGAAGAATCTGAAGAATATAAAGGCGATTTTAATCGTCCGGGTAAACATAGCCCCTACCGTGATCGCTCGGTTGAAGAAAACTTAGACATGTTTGCTCGTATGAAAGCGGGTGAGTTTAAAGACAGTGAGCATGCGTTGCGCGCTAAGATCGATATGGCATCAGGTAATATGAATCTGCGTGATCCTATTATGTATCGTATTCGTCATGTTGAGCATCATCAGACGGGTAATAAGTGGTGTATTTACCCAATGTACGATTTTACTCATGGGCAATCAGATGCATTAGAGGGAGTCACTCATTCGATTTGTACTCTTGAGTTTGAAGATCATCGCCCCTTGTATGACTGGTATCTTGATAACTTATCGGTTCCTGCTAAGCCTACTCAGTATGAGTTTGGTCGACTAAGCCTTAACTATACCGTGACGTCTAAGCGCAAGCTTAAAAAGTTAGTCGATGAGAATGTTGTCTCTGGTTGGGATGACCCGCGCATGCCAACTATCTCGGGTATGCGTCGTCGGGGTTATACCCCAGCTTCCATTCGTAACTTTTGTGAGATGATCGGTGTGTCTCGCAGTGATGGTATTGTTGATATTGGAATGCTGGAGCACGCTCTTCGCAGTGATTTGAATTCACATGCTCCCCGTGCGATGGCGGTTATTAATCCTTTAAAAGTGGTCATTACCAATATGGCGGATGACCACTATGAAGAGATCATAGTTGAATCTATGCCTGACATAGCTTCTGACGTGGCCTCTGAAGAAGATGTTGCAAAAGAGCCTGTGTCTTTATTGAGGCAAGTTCCGTTCACTAAAGAAATCTTCATCGACCAGGATGACTTTAAAGAAGAGTACAGTAAGAAATTTAAGAAAAAATTCTGCCCAGGTAAACGCATTCGTTTACGAAATGGCTATGTGATCGAAGCAACGGATTTCATTAAAAACGATGCCGGTGAGATTACTCAGGTTAATGCCATTCAGGTAACGACGGTATTGGGTGAAGATCCAGCCGATGAAGTGAAGCCTAAAGGGGTTGTGCATTGGGTTTCTGTCGCACAAGGTATTGAAGCTGAGCTGCGTATTTATGGTCGCTTATTGAATCATGAATCTCCTGATCGTGGTGGTGAAGACTTTATGGCGCATGTGAATACTGATTCATTATCGGTTATTAGTGCGATTGTTGAGCCAAGTTTGGCTAACGCTGCTCCTGAAGCAGTTTTTCAGTTTGAGCGTGAAGGCTATTACGTAGCCGATCGTCGTGATCATACGGCTGGTAAGCCAGTATTTAATTTAACCATCGGTTTACGTGAAGATAAGTCTCTTACTCAGTAGTCGTATTCTCAAAAAGACTTTCTCAGGTAGAAAACAAAAGGATCCAAATTGAAAATTTATAATACGTTAACCCGTCAGAAAGAAGAATTTAGACCCATTGTTGAAGGCAAAGTTGGCATGTACGTGTGCGGTATGACCGTTTACGATCTTTGTCATTTAGGTCATGCGCGTGTTTTGACAGCATTCGACGTGATTGCCCGTTATTTACGCCATAAGGGCTATGACGTTAACTATGTTCGTAATATTACCGATATTGACGATAAAATTATTAGCCGTGCGAAAGAAAATGGCGAAGCCTTTGATGTATTAACAGAGCGTTTTATTAACGAAATGCATGTCGATTGCAAAGCATTGGGTATTCAAATGCCAAATTCAGAGCCACGTGCAACCGCCCATATCGATGGCATTATAACCATGGTGCAGACTCTGATTGAAAAGGGTTATGCTTACGCAGCGGATAATGGTGATGTTTATTACTCTGTGCGTAAGTTCGAAGGTTATGGCAAGCTATCGGGCAAAGTGCTTGATGAGCTAGAAGCGGGCGCTAGAATAGAAATTGATGAAGTAAAGCAAGATCCGTTAGATTTTGTGTTGTGGAAGCATGCCAAGGCAGATGAGCCACATTGGGATTCTCCTTGGGGCATAGGTCGCCCTGGTTGGCACATTGAGTGTTCAGTGATGTCGACGTGCTGTTTAGGAAACAACTTCGATATTCATGGGGGGGGGCCAGATTTAAAATTTCCACATCATGAGAATGAAATTGCGCAGAGTGAAGCGGCAACAGGCAGTCGTTATGCTAATAACTGGATGCATGCTGGCGCGGTCCGCAT
>JBNMPQ010000004.1:0-31741 GCA_051276935.1 Oleispira sp.
ACCCAAAAAACACACTCCAAAGTAGGGTTGTCATATCCATTTATGTTCACATACCCTTGTTTTGCTTAATGCGTTAAAAATAGGATCTATCTTGTAATACGCTAGCATTTTTTAGAACATTTGGCACAAATACGTTTTTTTGAGTTAAATCAAGGCGGCTGTGAATGAGCGTTTATGACAAAAGACTCTTTATGGCCACAAATTTTTGTCGTTTAAAAACAGTGTAAAGATGTCTTTTTTAATCTAAGTAATTGATTTACCTATTATTTTATAATTTATATTTAAATTAAGGTATGACTGCAAAAAATAGCGCCTATCCTTACGAGCATTCATCACAGGAGTAGCCTAATATTAAATAGAATTTAAAGTCCATCGTTAAGGTTTATTTTTAATGTTTGTTAGTTTTCTTCGTCCAAACAATTTATCCCAAAAAATGATGCGAGTAATTCTTTCTATCTACTTGGGAGTCACTTGTGTAATAACAAGCATGCAGTTTTTGACTGAATATTTGAAAACACAGGACTCAATTTTAAATGAATTAAAGCAATTAGAAGAAACGGTTCATGGCCCTATTGCTAATAGTTTATGGCAATACAACCAAAATCAGTTGGAAGTATTAATTGCTGGACTCGTCAAAATGCCTATTATCGAAGGGGTTGATGTTTTAGACAAATATGCAAACAATATGATCTCTCAAAGGTCTTATGTTCCGAGTTCAGAACCTTTGTCATTATTTAAGACACAATCGGACCTTTATTGGACGTTGCACGATAAAAAGATATTTTTAGGGTCGCTGACCCTCTATTCATCGTCAGAAGTGGTTTTGAATCGAGTTTTATTCGGTTTTTCTTTGATTGCAATTACCGCAGTTATAAAAATATCTATTCTTTTTTGTCTATTTATCTGGGCTTTCAATCGTTATTTAGCAATTCCACTGAAGGAACTAATGTCGCAATTAAATGAGGTTCACTTGAGCCAAAATTTAAATAAACGCATTAATCTTCCAAATATTGAAAATAATGAACTCCGTCAACTTCAAGACCATATGAATAGGATGTTGTCTTCTATAAAGAAAGATCGGGAGCAATTGCTGGACGACGAGCAAAGCAAACGAAATTGGTTGGAGAATGCCGTCAAAAAACGGACAGAAGCATTGCAGATTTCCAATGAAAAACTCAAGGATTTAGCGACAAAGGATTCTCTTACCGGTATTTTGAATCGGGGAAGTTTCTTTCAAACTGCGCAACACTTACTGGTTCTATCTCAACGGCAACATTCAATTGTCTCGTTTATTCTTATGGATTTAGATCATTTTAAAATAATTAATGACACTTTTGGCCACTACGCAGGTGATAAGGTTCTGATTCATTTTACGCATACTATTCAAAATTTATTGAGAAAATCTGATCTTGTTGGCCGCGTGGGAGGGGAGGAATTTGCAATATTTCTCTCTGATACTGGAAGCGATGACGCCTTTCAGCTTGCAGAGAAAATAAGAAAAGCCGTGAGTAGTTCAACACTAGAAATTGATGGTAAAGCTATTACCTATACGGTCAGTCTTGGTGTGGACTCATCTCAGGTAAAGGACCATTCAATCGATCAGTTATTTAAGCGTGCCGATTTAAAACTCTATAGTGCAAAAGATAAGGGTCGCGACCGTGTTGAGAAGTAAAGCGATGAAAAGTAAAATACTGAATTCTTTTTCCCTTTTAATGTTTTACGCAGTACTTGGGATTAGCGTTAGTATAGCCAGTACGAGCCACGCTGCAATATTAAAAGTGTGTTACGACAAATGGGCACCGATGACTATATTTCCATCAGAAGGGTCACCTGACCGAGGGTTTATTATTGATATGTTGGAGGAAATCTATCTATCTAAAGGTTATGAGCCTGAATATTATGAGGTGCCCCTGGCAAGAGGGCTAGCGATGGTTCAGGAAGGCCTTTGCGATATGTTACCAGAGTATATATTTTCAAATCATTCAGATCATGACTTTGTCTATGCCGCGGAAGAAACATTTTCTTACGCAACGGCGTTTGTCGTTAGGCGCGGTGATTCATGGCGTTACAAGGGTATTACCTCGATACAGGGGAAGCGCATTGCAACAGGACCTGGCTGGGATTACAGTTCAATGAGTGTTGATTATCAAAACTATATTGATGACCCAAGAAATTCGAGCTTTATTGAAATCATCGCGGGTGATGATGACGTGATTGACCGAGTGCTCAGTATGATTAGAGACGGTCGAATTGATGTGTATGCAGATAATGAGCTTGTTCTTCAATATGCATTAAATCGTCTCAATTTGAATGATAAGCTTGAAGTTGTTCGTCCGGGCTTGGAAAATAAATTAGTCGAAATGCCAATATTCTCAAGAAAGATTCCTACCAAAAAAAGACAAGAACTTATGAGGATTTGGAATGAGGGACGTATATCGATGAAAGGTGAAAAAGAAAAAAAACTTCTCAAAAAGTACAACATCTCATTTGATCAATAGGTGCTTAGCAAATCTGACCCGTTGACTCATGAGGAGGAATTTCGTCACCTTTCGTATTGTGCTGATGTAGATCAAAGCAGAGGAACCTATTAGGTTCGTTCTGCAAGACACTCATAGCCGCCCATTTCAAATTCACGGCAAATCCATGGGCGTAGTTCATAGATGCTACACATCATGGTGGAACGATCGAGTGCGGCGCACCAGCCGTCATCTAGGCGAGCCATTGTCAGGCTGCCCCACTTATCTTCCGCTATAAACTTTTCCGGCACACCCGTATCGGTAATCAGCATCACTTCTAACTGGCAGCAATTCGCTTTGCAGGTAGAGCAGGTGATTTTTTCTGTTGGCAAGTTCACTAGTTCAATCGTCATTTGAACGTGCTCCTATTTAATACCTGCTTTCACGGCACGCAGTTGATGAAGCTTTTTATAACTTTCGATCAATCGTATGTGCTTGTCTAACCCTTCTAAGTTCATGCTGGTTTTTGTCAAACCAAAGAACTTCACATCACCGGTAATCGAGCCAACGACATTCTCCATAACCCCTTCACCGAACATTCTAGTGAAATTAACGCTGTAATGCTCAAGCTCTAGGTCTTCATCTAGCGTGATTTCAAGTACGGCATGCATCGCTTGATAGAACAAGCCACGCTCTACGGTATTGTCGTTATACTGCAAGTTCATTTCTACCAATTCGATCGCTTCTTCCAATGATCCTAATGCTAGATAAATTAGGATTTTTAACTCAAGAACAGTCAGTTGACCCCAAGCGGTATTTTCATCAAATACAATGCCTATGAGGGTCGGTATGTCGGTGTAGTTATCAATCTGACTCTCTTCTAAGCGTTCTACTAAGCTTGCTAAAGCATCATCACTAAGCGAGTGAATATTCAAAATATCTTCGCGGTACGCCAGCGCTTTGTTGGTATTATCCCAAACAAGATCTTCTACTGGGTATACTTCAGAATAATCCGGTACAAGGATACGACACGCAGACCCTAAATCAGAAAACTCAGCGATATACGATTCTTTGCCTAACGTCTCTAAAATACCAAATAAAAGATCAGACTCTTCTTCATTCGTACCCGAGAAATCCCACTCGCAGAATTCATAATCATGCTTGGCACTAAAGAAATGCCACGAAATTACACCGGTAGAATCAATAAAGTGTTCAACGAAATTCTCAGGCTCAGACACTTCCATGCTATTGAAGGTCGGTTTGGGTACATCGTTCAGGCCTTCGAAGCTGCGACCTTGCAATAGCTCAGTTAAGCTACGTTCTAGTGCGGCTTCAAAACTGGGGTGGGCACCAAAAGAAGCAAACACACCGCCTGTTTTGGGATTCATTAAGGTCACGCACATGACTGGGAACTGGCCGCCTAATGATGCGTCTTTAACCACAATAGGGAAACCTTGTGCCTCCAAAGCGTTAATACCTTCTACAATGCTAGGGTATTTATTGATGACTTCTTGAGGAACATCCGGCAATACAATTTCTTGCTCAATGATTTGTCGTTTTACCGCCCGTTCGAATATTTCTGATAGGCACTGAACCTTTGCTTCATCAACATTATTGCCCGCGCTCATGCCATTGCTTAAAAACAAGTTTTCAATCAAGTTCGAAGGAAAATACACGGTCTCGCCATCAGACTGACGTATATAAGGGATCGAGCAGATACCGCGCTCGCTATTACCCGAGTTGGTATCAATTAAATGTGAGCCTCGGAGTTCGTCTTCAGGGTCGTAAATTTCACGGGTATAGTCATCCAATATTCCCGCTGGCAGCACGTCATTTTCAGTTAACGTAAACCACTTTTCGTTGGGGTAATGTACAAACTCGCTACTCGCAATCTCTTGACCAAAGAACTGATCGTTATAAAAGAAATTACAATTTAAGCGTTCAATAAACTCGCCTAACGCTGAGCAAAGCGCACTTTCTTTTGTTGCACCTTTACCATTGGTAAAGCACATAGGAGAGGCCGCATCACGAATATGTAACGACCACACATTCGGAACGATATTGCGCCAAGAGGAAATTTCAATTTTCATTCCTAGGTCGGCTAATAGGTGGGTCATGTTGGTAATCGTTTGCTCGAGTGGCAGATCTTTACCGAGAATAAAGGTCTCTGCTGCATTTTCAGCCTGACCCATTAACATCGCTTGTGCATCTTTGTCGAGACTTTCAACGGTTTCGATTTTGAACTCAGGCCCTGCTTGAATCACCTTTTTAACAGTACAGCGTTCAATAGAACGTAAAATACCAGCACGATCTTTATCAGAAATAGTATCGGGTAGCTCTACTTGAATCTGGAAAATCTGATTGTAGCGATCTTCGGGGTCAACGATGTTGTTTTGTGACAGTCGAATATCATCGGTAGAGATGCCTTTACCGATACAGTACACCTTTACAAAATAAGCCGCACACAAAGCAGACGACGCTAGGAAATAGTCAAATGGCCCCGGTGCTGAAGCGTCGCCTTTATAACGAATAGGCTGATCAGCGATGACGGTATAGTCATCAAACTTTGCTTCAAGTCTGAGATTGTCGAGAAAATTTACTTTGATTTCCATTGAATAGCTTCCACGGTAAAACTTTTAGCGCGACCAATTCGTAAATTGATCTTAATGGGGAGGGATTATCGGTTTTTTCGGTGCAATAGTCTTGGTAAGTTATAAAAATTAACAAAATAAGTGTTTAAAGCTGCAGTGCATCTTATTAAAGGTCTGGTTTGTCACATTGATTAAAGACGGCGTAGTGTCTATTTTTTATCATTAAATTTTCTTGTGAAGCTTTCAATGTAGGCCACTACATTTCAAGGCTGATTTTATCAGTGCTTACCTGCTAAATAAATGGGGGTAATTAAAAAAATCAAATTCGTGACCATTGCTGCGAGTTAAATTTAATGTGTTTTGGGCCCTAGTATCGCATTAACGGTTCCTTCATAGCCTTTATATGCTGTGAAATCATTTATACGAGTTTCACTGCGAAGCAGTATTATTATGCCCACTAAAAAATTTTCAAATATATCTTTAAATGCAAAGCCAATAGCAACAGAGGCTAATGCCTAACCCTGCAAGCATCTTTGTAGGTGTTAAATTTGGGAATGCAATAATGGCTGCAGTCATGAGGACAATGATCCAACTTGCTAATGAAGAGAATAATGTTAGTAAGTTGATTAAGCTCATCCGTAGGTGGGTTTTATTTAAAATACGCCGGATACAGTCTTTGCTAATTTAACGAATGTGTAGATTATCAAGATAATAATCAAAGAAATTTACAGTCGATACATAACTTCAATGGCGCTTTGAGCAATATCACGAAGTTGAGTGATGGGTATGTTAATGAGTTCCATTTATAATTGCTTTTAGCAATAAGAGGTTTAAGGACTTGAATATGTTTAATTTTTTTGAAAAATGGTAGGTGTTACTTTCGAGAGTGTTACAGACTGAGCGTTGGATAAAGTTTAAGAAGGGTTGTTGTAAGCATAAAAAAGGCCAAGTGATCTGCTCTTATTCGAACAATTCACTCGGCCTTTTTAGCAAATGCTCGTTAAAAAGCGTTTGCCATTACTTATTTTCGTTTTGAGAGAATAAGCTACCAGCGGCTGGCGCCATTGGCTTAACTTCAGCCGCTACTGGAGCAGCTGATGTTGGCTTAGCTTCTGCAGCAGTGTGTATCGCAGCTGCTAGAGACTGAGTCGGCTTAATCGCTGGAGCAACTTGCTGAGTAACAGGAGCTTTCTTAGCCACTACCTTTTTAGCAGCAACTTTCTTAGCGACTACCTTTTTAGCAGGCTTAGCAGCAACTTTCTTAGCGACTACCTTTTTAGCAGGCTTAGCAGCAACTTTCTTAGCGACTACCTTTTTAGCAGGCTTAGCAGCAACTTTCTTAGCGACTACCTTTTTAGCAGGCTTGGCAGCAACTTTCTTAGCGACTACCTTTTTAACAGGCTTGGCGGCAACTTTCTTAGCAGGCTTTGCAGCAACTTTATTAGTAGCTACTTTTTTAGCTTTAGCCGCTTCTTTCTTAGCAGCAGCGATTTCTTTTTTCTTAGCGGCAGCAGCAGTTTTCTTAGCTTTAGCAGCGGCTTTCTTAGCAGCATCAGCTTCTTTCTGCTTAGCAGCAGTAGCGGCTTTTTTAGCTTTAGCAGCGGCTTTCTTAGCTTTAGTCGCTTCTTGCTTTTTAGCAGCAACGGCCGCTTTTTTATCAGCAGCCGCTTGCTTCTTAGCAGCCGTAGCAGCGGCTTTCTCTTGCTCTTTAGCAACGCTTGCAGTTGCTTTAGCAATTTCAGACGCCGCATCAGCCTCAGCTTTAGATGATGTAGCTTCTAGCTTAGCAGTAGCGAAAACTTCTTTAGCAGCAGTAGCACCTTGCTTAGCGGTTTCAACTTTAGCTTTAGCCGCGTCAAGCGCTTTAACAGTCGCAGCAGATTTCTTAGCTTTAACTTTATCAGCCGCTTTTTTCTTAGCAGCGTTTGCTTTAGTTAAAGCAGCAACGGCTTTAGTCTGTGCAGATTTAGCTTTGGCTAATGCTTTGTCAGCATCAGTACTCATTTTCTGGCGCGCTTTTTCCAGTTTAACTTCTAGTGCAGTGATTTCGTTTTGCAATAATTGAACTGGGTTCAATACAACTTTAAGAGCTGGAGCTTTCTTAGCAACAACCTTTTTAGCTGGAGTTTTCTTAGCTACGATTTTTGTAGCAGTGATTTTTTTCACTGCTGGCTTTTTAGTTGTGCTTTTGAGAGCGGCCATGTAATTTCCTCGAGGACTGACATAATAGACTTCGTAATTATACTTAGAAGCACATTACTATCCATTAATTTTAGACAAGAAACGGAATATAAATAACTTTTTGAGCAAATAAATTTTTATTTGATCTGTTTTGAACGAATTTGCTCTTCAATCCATTCCAACATAGGTTGCCACTCGAGTGTGTCTTTGTTGTCACGTTGATCGAAATCAGCAAGCCCTAAGCCATGTTCTGATGCTCGAACGTAATGTTGAGTATCTCGAAATGAAGTAATAAAAGGAATATTCAAACTATTTAGGAAGCGTTCTAGCTTTTGATAGATAAGTGTATTTTTCTTTACACGATTCGCAACAACCGCAATTTCTTTTTTATGGGTGCGATACGCTCTGCTTAATAATACATCTCGAATAAAACCTGTCGCTGCTCGAATATCAATAGCGGAAGGTATTACTGGAATAACAATAAAGTCAGAGGCCTGAATCATGTCAGATAATGTGTGTCCTGATAATCCTGCTGGGGTATCAAATACGATGCGCGACGTTGTAGAAGGAACTCGCAAGCTATAACTGCGTGTCGAGTTGGGTGTTTGATGTTTAAACGCTGCCACGCCACTAATGTTTGCAAGATGAGGGTCGCGAGCAGATAACCAATCCATACTTGAACCTTGAGGGTCATAATCAACAATGGCGGTTGGTTCACCTTGCGTCGCAAAGTAGCTCGCAAGATTGGTCGCCATGGTTGTTTTTCCACATCCGCCTTTGGCATTAGCCACTAGAACACGAATAGGGTGTGTTTGGCTGACAATGCGCACACTCGGTTGTGTGGGTTTCGTTTCTCTCTCGCTCACTGTGCTTTCGTCCATAACAATGTTCGTTATTTTCCGTGTCTTATTTTTATTAAGCATAGGCTATAATCACCTGAGTTTATATCTTCAAAAAAGGAATCATGGATGAAGCGTCCAATTTTTATTATGTGTGTATTAGTCGCAATTGCTTTTGTAGGACCTATGCTACTTAAAAAACCTGATGGTACCGCGTTTATTGAGTCTCCTCTTGATTGGTTTTCAACAAGCACGACCGCTTCTCAAAATAATGAATTGAGGAGTACAACGACTCAATCGTTTTATAAATGGAAAGATGTTGATGGCATTTGGCATTATTCTGATCAGCCGCCAGCAGTCAAAAATATTGAGACGGTGACGGTGAACACCAATACCAATTTAATTCAGGGATTGCGACAAGAGAAAAAGAAAGAGCAGCCCGTTATTGAGAAAAAGCCGCCGCTTAAAGTTGAGCGTTCGCCAATTGCTTTGCCTATGACGGTTCCGATTGAAAAGATATCGAAAATTTTGGAAGACGCGAACAACATTCAGCAATTAATGGATAATCGCAACAAACAAATTGAACAAGCGACGTTGAATCGCTAGTTCAATTTAATGACACTATTTAAGATAAAATACGCGGCCATTTGAACCACTTGCAACATAGCCTTCCTTAGCGAAAGAAACATCTTCAATAAGTACGTTATTACTTACCCATTTATTTTTTGGGATCGCCTGCCAAGTTTGCTCAAGTTTAGCTGTTTTAGTTTTCCACAATTGGATTTTTCCTGCACTTGAGCCTGTTAACAGGCTAGAGCCATCTTTACTAAAACGTGCACTGCTATAAAAACCGCTATTGATGGGGAATTCACTAATAACATTGCCTGTTTTGCTATCCCATAATCGACCGGGGTCACCTAAAGCGGAAGTGAAAACAAAGCGGCCATCTGCCGAAATCTCAGCACTGCGAACTTTATTATTATGTTCTAGGCGGTGAATCTGTTTGCCACTATTAAGATTCCATATACGTGCACTCGAATCGTCACTAGCGCTTGCGGCGAACACCGCTTGTTCGTCTATGCTGACATCGTAAACGATGCCGTCGTGGCGAAGGGTGCGTTTGATTCCCCCATTTTTAATATCAAACAAGGTAGCGGTATAGTCAGCCATCGCGAGTAATGCATATTGTCCATTATTGCTCAGGCTTATGTCGTGGATATCGCCAGGGGCATTCCATAACCAAATTGCTTCACCGGTTTTGCTGTTCCATAGGGCGATTGTTCGGTTGTCGGTGGTTGCAACAAAGTTTCCTTCGGGTGAGAAATCACAGCTTACAATGCTGCTACTTTCCCCTGCCTGATGATTCCAGTTATAAAGACGATCAAAAGGCTGCAATCGCCAAAGGCTTCCACCATGATGTATTGAACCTGCAAAAGCGAAGCTACCGTCTTGACTGAGGCAAAGGGAGTGAACTCCTTGACGCGCAAGTTCATCGAACCGTTCGGGTTGTTTACCGATACCGCATGCCGTCAAAAATAAACTGCAAATTATGACTGTGGGTAATATTAATGTGGAGAGTAATTTGGGTATAGCAGCTGACTTCATAGTCATCCCTGAATATAGGTCTAATATGAAGTCAGTTTAGTTCATATTCAGCCAGTGGCTAATATGAACTGGTATGAATATGAAAGGTATTAGCTAGCAACCAGTTCACGGTGAACATTGTGAAGTTTTTCGATCAATTGATCTTCAACTTCGAAGCGTTCACTGAGCATCTCACCTAAATCAGAAAGATCTTTTGTTAAGTCTGAAATCTGTTCAAGGCAATGTTCTGCATTGTCGTATTTATCATTAAAATCAACACACTGCTGTGTCATTTCTTCTAGAACCGGGTACGCACGTTTTGCGAGCTCAGTACCCCCGTCTTCGTACTGCTTTGCTTCATCTAAAAGCTGCTGATAAATCTCGAAGTGGCCCGCGGAACAGTAATCCATGAGTATTTGGCAAAAAGCCTGAACTTTAATGGATACTGGCGTTTCGCGTGGTGAAAAAGGCTTTAAAGTCGTTATACCACAGAAGAGTACAATCACATCTTGGCGTTCATTCAACCAACCGTCGATTAATTTATGTACTCCACCCCATCGTTCCTGTGCTGTTTTGCAACCTTCCAACATACCCCAATTCCTTATTCTTTTTACGTTTTGATTACACCTAATATAGTCAAGCTAGAGATGCAGTTGCAAGCAAGTTCTTTTACTTTCTTTACTTGCAAACTGAATTTTCTATGCTTTGTGGCTTTCTAGGCGTGATAATTTAATTATTTTCGTGCTTTCCAAGCCACAAAAGTTCCATAAGAAGAGGCGAAAGCAAAGACGATGAAAAATATCATTAGCAAACTCGGCATAGAGAGTCCCGCAAAACTCCATGATATCTCTGCGCAATTACCGTTGCCTCGTAACAATACAGTGACTACTTCCATAATAGGAAAGGCATCAAGCATGTACTCTAGACTCGGGCCGCAAGAAGGTACTTGATCGGCAGGTAGGTTCTGCAGCCAGTTGTGATGATGCGTGAGGTAGATACCAAAGAAAGATGATAATAGAGTCCAGCCTGACGCGATGAGCAATGCGATTGGGCGCTCAGTGAGAAAAAAACTGGCCAAGCAGCCTAATGCGACCATTAAAGTGGCGACTCGCTGCATGATGCACAGAGGACAAGGTTCCATTTCTAAAGCAAATTCAAAATAATAAGCAGCGGCTAACAAGGCAACGCAGGTAATAAAGCCTGTCATGCTGAGTAGTTTTAGATTGATACGCATTCTTTTCCCTTTCTTCTTTCTGATTGTTAATACTGTTCTACTATGTAGGTATCTATTGTGAATCTATTCAGACTTGGGAGTATTGATAATGTTCAAGTTTCTTCTGCCTTTTGCAGGATTAATCTTATTTTCTTTTGCTGGCTTCTGCCAAGCCGAAGTGGCGAGTAAAACTAAGTATATCCATTTAACACCTGCTTTTGTTGTTAATTATGGCAATACAGGGCGTATGAAGTATTTACGCACGGAAATTGCGCTCAAAGTTATGGGGGCAGAAGCGGCTTCCGCTGTGACCAATCATCGCCCGTATATCCGTAATAATCTAGTGTTGCTTTTAACGTCACAAGATAGTGATGTTGTAAATTCTTCTTCGGGGCGAGAAACGCTTCGCAAAGCGGCATTGGAAGAAGTAAGGGCATTGATGACCGAGCTTGAAGGGATGCCCTTTATCGACGATTTATTCTTTGAAAACTTTGTCGTTCAGAATTAATCGCTTGGCCTGAATCGTTTATTTGGACATTGCGCTGATCATATTTTAAAAGGGCTATCTATAGAAGCCCTTTTTCTATTAGCAGCGGCTATTGCCCCTTTTAGCGAGTAAGGTATTGTTTCAGGAAACTTGAAAAATCGATTTGATCCCCCGCTTCTATCTCGGCTTGCTGCATTAAGCTTTGTTTCGCCTGTTGCTGCATCTCCTGATTTAATTCTTCGCTTAATGGTTGTTCAAACTCAGAGGCTCTCTGTTGGGCTAGTTTGAGGGTCAGCTCAGAGAATTCTGAGTCGTCTGCTTTCATTTGTGCTAAATATTGCGCAGAAGGCGTTAGCGAATCGTCCTCTAATTTGGCTTGCTGTTGCGTGAGAGCATTGCTGTATTGTTTATTGCCTGCGGCTTCATCCATAGAGCAAGCTAAGGTGGCCAATTCAGCGAGTAAATCATTACCCCATTGGCGAAGCCCGATCGATTTACCATTTTTCTTTAATGTTAATTCTGGGTCGCGACCTTGCATTACGGAAGCATTTTGGTTTGCTTTAATCTCGCCATAGCCATCATTATTAATGTCTGGGCTGTCAGAAAATAAGCAATGGGTTAAGAAGACATCTAAAAAGTGAATGTGTGTTTCATCCATACCCAATGTAAGGAAGGGGTTGATGTCTGTGCAGCGAACTTCTATATATTCCACACCGTGATTGGCCAGTGCTTGTAGTGGTTTCTCATCACCATTACCAATTCGCTTTGGACGAATATCGCTGTAATACTCATTTTCAATTTGCAGCAGGCTGGTATTAAGTTGTTTGTATTGACCGCCTTCTTCCTGCATGCCAATTTCTTCGTACGCCACCACGGATTGAGTAACTGCTTTAGACAGCGTCTCTACATAATTTTCAAGGCTGTTATAGCAAACGATTAATTCGGCTTGGGCGTTATTTTGATATCCCAAATCACTCATGCGTAATGACGTTGCGTAAGGCAGGTAATAAGTATGTCGTTTGAACTTTTCTAACGCGTGTTTTTCACCCTCTAAAAACGATGAACACATCGCAGGAGAAGCCCCAAATAAATAGCTTAATAACCAAGAGTTGCGGCGGAAGTTACGAATAAGGCCGAAGTATTGTGTGGAAATGAAATTTTTCAGCTGTTCAGCATTAGCGTCTGACTGATTCTCTTCTTTATACATAAGAGGCCATAAAGCGTCTGGCATAGAGAAGTTATAATGAATACCTGCAATGGCTTGCATGGTGCGACCATAGCGATGCCATAAACCATGACGATAGGCATGTTTCAGTTGGCCTATGTTTGAGTAACCATACTGAGCAATGGGAATGCTTTCTTCACCATTAATAATACAGGGCATGGAAGCAGGCCAGATCAGTTCATCGCCCATGTTTTGATAGCTGTATTGATGCAAGTTGTGCATAAACTGAAGCGTATCTTTGGCGTTATCATGGACCGGTGTAATAAACTCAAGTAATGACTCTGAGTAGTCAGTGGTAATACTCGGGTGAGTCAGTGCTGATCCTAATGCTTGGGGATGCGGCGTCTGGCTTAAATTGCCATTCGGCTCACAGCGTAATCCTTCTTTTTCAATACCGCGCTGGATGCGCCCAAGTAATGAGAGCTGGTTTTGCTCACGTAGGGACGTTAGTAATTGGGTATAATTCGGATTAGCCAATGGACAGCCTCAATATTCAAACTGAAAAGAAAAAGCATTATAAGGTAATGACGGCTGCGACGTAAGTCTAATCAGCGGCACGGACTGTGCCACTGATATGGACAATGCTAACTTTTACTTCTTACCTTTTTTAAAGGCAGCAGCGAGGGCATCAGCCATAGCGCCTTTGGCGCTAGCTTGGTTGTTACTTTTATTAGCACTTCCATTAGAAGCACTCGGCCCAAAGCTTGTTTTTGTGGTGTGAGAGCCACCATTGCCACGGCGGTTATTACGTTCGCCTGGTGCCCCATTCCTGTTAGAGAGTTGTTCGGCTATTTCGTTAGCATCGTCTGACATGCGCATTGATAGTGCGATGCGTTTTCTCTGTGGATCTACTTCCATTACTTTCACTTTAACAATGTCGCCGGCTTTGACCACTTCGCGAGGATCTTTAATAAAGGTATCTGACATTGCTGAGATATGAAGGAGACCATCTTGGTGAACGCCTACATCCACGAATGCACCAAAGTTAGTCACGTTGGTAATCACACCTTCAAGCACCATGTTTAAACGTAGATCTTTTATTTCTTCTACACCGTCTAAGAAGGTGGCGAACTTGAATTCTGGGCGTGGGTCTCGACCTGGTTTAACTAATTCGGTAAGAATATCTTTAATGGTAATTTCACCGACAGACTCTGTCGCATATTGAGCAGCGTTGACGGCTTTTAAAAAAGAGCCATCACCGATTAAGCTTTTTATATCACGGCCTGATTGCTTAGCAATTTCTTTCACCACACCATAAGCTTCTGGGTGAACTGAGCTTGAGTCCAATGGATTTTTAGCATTATGAATGCGTAAAAATCCTGCAGCCTGTTCGAACGTTTTTTCGCCTAAACGAGGTACTTTCTTTAATTCTTTACGAGAAGTAAAAGCGCCATTTTCATCGCGATAGCTCACGATGTTATTAGCGATGGTAGTATTCAACCCTGAAACTCGAGTGAGTAGGGGTACCGATGCCATATTTAGATCGACACCGACCGAGTTCACACAGTCTTCGACGGTGGCATTCAGAGCCCGTGCAAGCTGGGTTTGATTTACGTCGTGTTGGTACTGGCCTACACCAATTGATTTTGGCTCGATTTTTACCAGTTCGGCTAATGGATCTTGAAGACGACGGGCGATTGAAACTGCGCCTCTGATGGTCACGTCAAGATTAGGGAATTCTTTTGCGGCTAATTCAGACGCTGAATAAATAGACGCGCCCGCTTCGTTCACAATAATCTTTTGAACTTTTTTCAACGCCGGATTGGCTTTAATCATGTCACCCACAAACTTATCGGTTTCGCGGCTACCAGTACCATTACCAATCGAAATTAATTCTACGTTATGCTTTAAAATTAACGCGGTGATGATTTTTGCGGAATCGGCTAATCTTTTTTGTGGCGGTGTTGGATAAATAGTATCGTGATCGATTACTTTACCCGTGGCATCAACGACGGCAACTTTTACGCCTGTTCGTAAGCCAGGGTCCAAACCGATGGTCGCTTTTGCTCCAGCAGGCGCCGCTAGAATAAGGTCTTTTAAATTTTGACCAAATACTTTAATGGCTTCTACTTCGGCGGATTCGCGAACATGGGTCATTAGCTCCGTTTCTAGGTGTGTTAATAACTTGATACGCCAAGTCCAGCGGACGACTTCGTGTAACCAGCGGTCGGCAGGGCGATTTTCATTTTTGAGATTGAAGTGATCGGCAATCATGGCTTCGCAAGGAGAGGGCGTTAGTTTGTCTGCAGGGTCTCCCGTGACAATACTGAAACTCAAGATGCCTTCGTTACGGCCCCGTAAAATAGCCAGTGCTCGGTGACTCGGAACACTTTTAAGCGCTTCGTCGTGTTCGAAGTAGTCACTAAACTTTGCACCTTCTTGTTCTTTCCCAGGGACTAAACGAACTGATAATGTGCCTTCTTGTTTAAGAAAGGTACGTACTTTATTGATGAGGTTTGCATCTTCAGCAAAGCGTTCCATTAAAATGTACTTTGCACCATCAAGGGCTGCTTTGGTATCAGCGATGCCTATCTCTTTACCTGTATGTGCATCAATGTAGTGGGCGGCTAAAGTCTCTGGTGTTTGGCTTGGGTCTTCTACTAATGTATTCGCTAGTGGCTCTAGGCCTGCTTCGATAGCAATAGCACCCTTGGTGCGGCGTTTTTGTTTATAGGGTAAATACAGATCTTCTAAGCGCGTTTTTGTTTCGGCATTTAAAATGTCGCGCTTAAGCTCAGGACTTAATTTATCTTGTTCGTCGATGCTTTTTAAAATGGTGCTTCGGCGGTCTTCCATTTCACGTAAATAGCGCAGACGTTCTTCGAGGTTACGCAGCTGTGTATCATCCAGCGCGCCAGTGACTTCTTTACGGTAGCGAGAAATAAACGGTACCGTTGCGCCGTCATCTAATAGTGTGACAGAGGCTTGTACTTGCTGAGGACGAATGCTCAGTTCTTGTGCGATGCGGGTGAAAATAGAATCCATAATGTTTCTCGTTTTTTGATCTGGTAAACCGGTATAGATTGTTGAAAAATCAATAAATATTGAGCCTGAGTATACTGACCCTAAGTGGGTTATTCGAGGATAAAAACACAATTTATTAGTGCTTATTGATCTAGTAATAATGGCTTTCAGATTTGACAGTTCAAACTGTGATCTAGCTCTCATGAAATTTGCTTAGTTTGTCGCTAATTGCCGTTTAATTAGCTCGGTATTTTCAAATGCTGTACTAGTGTTAAGTCAAAGCAAGGTGATTACTTAAATCACTCCGATCATTGATACTTTGTAGGTACTTAAATGAGTCTAACCTTCAGCTCTGAAGATATTCCCGCCGCATTAAAACGCAAGCGCATTCTAATGGTGACAAATACACCGTCATTACGAGCATTGCACGCATCATTTTTACGGAGTCAAGGTTTTGAGTATGTGTTTGAAGCGGGAGACGGTATGCAGGCGATCGATATGTTGCGGGTTCAACCAATTGATTTAATTATGTCTGACTGGCAGCTGGAGGAATTATCTGGCCTTGATCTTTTGCATACCGTGCGGGGGAGTGTTGCGATGGCTCAAATTCCTTTTGTGATGCTTACAACAAAAAAGGATGTGCCGCGCGTAAAAGCTGCGATTGATTTAGGGGCAACCGATTATTTAATAAAGCCTTTTAAAACGGCTCAGCTCGGAATGAAGTTGGTGATGGCGTTAGCCACTTCTGATTATTTAGCACCGAAAGTGATACGCGAAGAAATCCGTATACGCTCTATATTGGAACCCTCTATCATTAACGATGAGGTCAGTCTGCTTAAGCGGGCATAGTTGAATTTTATATCAACGATAAAACACGGTATTGCAGAATGAAAAAAGCCGCTAACAACTAAATATCAATGACTTAGTTGTTAGCGGCTTTTTTAGAGCTAGAGCTTAGCTCTACTCCCCATTACTTTTTTTACTTAGAAGTAGGACCTGCCGCTAAGATAGCGTCAGATACATCGAACTTAACGAAGTTAGTAGTGAACTGTTTAGCCAATACTTCAGCCGCTGCTGTCCAATCTGCTTCATTAGTCCAAGCTTTCGTTGGGTTAAGTAGCTTAGAATCAACACCGTTTAGGCTCTTAGGAACTTCTAAGCCAAACAACGGTAGAGTTTCAGTTTCAGCATCACGCAAAGCGCCTGTCTGAATTGCACTGATTACTGCACGAGTAGTCGGGATAGAGAAACGCTCGCCGCCTTTACCGTTAGCGCCGCCAGTCCAACCTGTGTTCACAAGGTAAACTTGAGAATCAAATTCAGTAACACGCTTCATCAACAATTCAGCGTATTCGCCTGCTGGACGTGGGAAGAATGGAGCACCGAAGCACGTCGAGAAAGTAGACTTAAGACCTGGAGTACCGCCCATTTCAGTAGAACCTACTAGCGCTGTGTAACCACTTAGGAAGTGGTAAGCCGCTTGCTCTTTAGTAAGAACAGAAACTGGAGGAAGAACACCGGTCATATCGCAAGTTAGGAAGATAACGGCTTTTGGCTCGCCACCTTTGTTTTCTAGTACGCGCTTTTCAACGTGCTCTAGAGGATATGCGCAACGGCCGTTTTCAGTCAGGCTAGTATCGGCGTAATCAGCAACACGATGTTCATCGTCCATCATTACGTTTTCAACGATAGCGCCGAAACGGATCGCATCCCAAATGATTGGCTCATTCTTTTGCGAAAGATCGATAGTTTTTGCGTAGCAACCACCTTCGATATTGAATACTGTTCCTTTACCCCAGCCATGTTCGTCATCACCAATAAGGTAACGCTCAGGATCTGCAGACAAGGTAGTTTTACCGGTGCCAGACAAACCGAAGAACAAGCAAGTATCGCCTTCTTCGCCAACGTTTGCAGAGCAATGCATTGGCAGTACGTCTTTTTCTGGAAGTAAGAAGTTCTGTACAGAGAACATCGCTTTTTTCATTTCGCCTGCGTAACGCATGCCGGCAAGCAATACTTTACGTTGTGCGAAGTTGATGATGACACAACCATCAGAGTTAGTACCGTCACGCTCTGGCACACATTCAAAGTTAGCGCAGTTCAGAATAGTCCATTCTTCTTTGTCAGCTTGGTTGAATGTTTCAGGGCGGATAAATAGGTTACGACCGAACAGGTTTTGCCACGCTGTTTCAGTTTGGCATTTAACAGGCAAATAATGAGCTGCATCAGAACCTACGTGAAGGTTAGAGATGAAACCGCCCGTTTTACCGAAGTATTCTTCAACACGATCCCAAAGGGCATCGAATTTTGTCGCATCGAAAGGACGGTTAACATTGCCCCAATCGATGGCTTCTTTAGTGCTTGGTTCTTCAACAATGAAGCGATCCATTGGAGAGCGGCCAGTACGAACACCTGTAGTAACAACGAATGCGCCGTTATCTTGTAAGCGGCCTTCGCCACGTTCAAGTGCTTTTTCAACCAACAGAGGTGCAGATAAATCAGTATAAAATGTGGTCATAATTGTGCCCTAAGGGTCTCGTTATGTCAGTATCGCTTTTGGCCATACACAAATGAATGGTATTTACCGTCCAGATGGTAATTGGACGAATCCATATTTTGAGGCTGCGGATTATGCCAGATTTTTTGACTTAACAAAACCGAGATCCTATAAATGGCGGACATCATTAAAAATGATAGTCAGCGCTATATGACTGTTTTCTATTAATTCTTGTAGTTTTTTTTCAATACTGGCAACTATAATAGTTTATTCAACCGTATTGGCACTAATTGACCAATAAAAGCCCATTTAGGTCGTTATTACTAAGACGATTTAGTTAATTAATGTAGTTTTTTTTCAGGAAATAAATCTCCAATTTGCTCTTTATTAAATGAATAATGTTGTAAGCAAAACTGGCAATCAATAGAAACCTTGCCTTGTTCGGCAATCACATCCATCAGCTCGGTATAACCAAGCTGCGCAATCGCATTTCCTGTGCGTATTTTCGAGCAGGTGCAAGCAAAGTGCAGATCGGTCTCGTCGAATAAGCGAACTTGTTCTTCGTGATAGAGACGGTGCAGAATGGTTTGGTTATCAAGACCAAGCAGTTCCTCATCTTTTAATGTACTCGCTAGGTGGCTCAAACGATCCCAAGCATCTGGATCGGTTTGGTCGCTAGCAGGGAGCTGCTGCAGCATAAAGCCGCTGGCTATCGTGCCGTCGCATTCTAGCCAAAATCGAGAGCCAAGTTGTTCTGATTGTTTAAAGTAGTATTCAAAGGCTTCGTTTAGGTGATTGCCTTCCAAAGGAACGATGCCTTGGTAAGGTTTGCCGACTGCAGGCTCAAGGGTGATAACGAGATGACCCCCTTTAAGTTCTACCGTTTTAATGTCTTTGCTTTCATCGTAACGAGCAATGGCGCGCAATTCTCCGGTATTGGTGGTTTCAGCTTGAATCAGCGAGACGTCACCTGGTAGGCGCACTTGGAGGCATAAGCGGCCTTCGTATTTTAGCGTTGCGCTCATTAACGCGCTGGCCGCCATAAGCTTTCCGAGTTCTACTTTTAAAACGTCTGGATAGTCGTGCTTGGATAGCACGGCACTGAGGCTTTTATGCAAGCCAACAAGCTCTCCTCGAACATCGGTTTGATCAAAGGTAAAGCGTTGCATACTATCGAGATTGCTCATATTTTACTCATATTTCACTTTGGTGCTTAAATTGGTGGATCTGACGACGCTCTTTTTTATTTGGGCGATGGTCAGGTGCAGCCGAAGCATGTTGCATTACACGGCGGAGTTCGGTGGCATCCATTCGCGCCTTGATACTATCCGCTGTTTCTTCGTAGAGCGCCTGGGCTTCTGGTGCACCTCGGCGCTGATCAGATAGGTCTTTAATAACGATAATTTTCTCATCGACACCCTGACGAATAGTGAGCTTTGCATTGAGATCAATCGTTTTGCTGACCTTGCAACGCTGGCCTTCATAATGCACTTTCCCGCCTTCTACTGCCGCTTTGGCAATCGCTCGGGTTTTGTAAAAGCGCGCAGCCCAGAGCCATTTATCAAGGCGTATTTTCTTGTTGTCACTGGTTTGCTGCTTGCTCATTATTTAGCGGTATCCTGATTAATTTGGTCTATCTTGATATTTAATTTTTATTTATTAACAACTCGTCAAAATGGTGAATACCTGGGTGTTCGCTGTCAGTATTAGGTACTTTTTGACTGTCTGGATGAAAAATGGTCAAAAGGTGTTTAAATCCCCATTTTTCTGCAGATCTCAATACGGCTTGGCTATCATCAATAAGCAAGGTGGTATCTATATTAAAAGGTTCGTCTTGCTGCAGGTGTTGCCAGAATGCCTGACTTTCTTTTGGCTCTTGATAGTCGTGCGAGCTAATGATTCGGTCGACCAGCTGATCTAAGCCGGTCTGGGTCATTTTCAAATTCACACTATCACGGTGAGCGTTGGTTACGATGACGGCTCTTTTCCCTTGCTGCCTTAGCATCTGAAGGAAGTCTTTAACATGTGGGCGGTATTGGATTTTTTCAACGATGTCATGCTTCAAATTAGCAACCGGCATATTTAGGCGCTCGCTCCAGTAATCGAGGCAATACCAATTCAAGGTGCCCTGAGTTTCATCTGACGCTTGCTTCAAAACCTTTTGAGCCTCTTCATGATCGACGCCGAACAGCTCCGCATATTTTGCAGGCATAAATTGAAGCCAAAAATAATTGTCAAAATGCAGGTCGAGTAAGGTGCCATCCATATCGAGTAGAACGGTCTCTATTTGGGACCAATGCTCAGCACTGTAGTATGTCTGATGCGGTTGCGATTTGTTTGCTAAGGGACGTGCTTGGCTGTCTGTCATGTTTGAGTCAGGTATACTGCTTAAATGAGTTTGCATTAATGAAATTAGAGTTTGTTTATTATGTCTGAAAAACCAAAAATCTTACACCAGTCAATTGTATCTAAGAGTCGTTTATTTACGGTAGAGGCTGTGGATTTTAGATTCAGTAATGGTGTTGAACGAACTTACGAGCGTTTGGTGCCTGGTGGATCCGGTGCTGTAATGATGGTTGCAATGTTTGATGATGAGCATGTGGCGATAATACGTGAGTTTGGTGGAGGGGTAGAGGAATATACTTTGACGTTACCTAAAGGTGCTGTGGATTTAGGTGAAACACTCGTTGACGCTGCTAACAGAGAGCTGCAGGAAGAGATCGGTTTTGCAGCGAAGAGTATTACTTTTTTAAAACATATGAGCTTGTCACCTAGCTATATGAAAAGTGGTATTGATATTTTTCTGGCAGAAGAGTTATACCCTTCAACATTAGAAGGCGATGAGCCTGAACCGTTAGAGTTGATAAAGTGGCCGTTGGCGAACTTGCACGAATTGGTGATGAGAGACGATTGCACTGAAGGCCGAGCAATCGCAGCCCTGTATTTGGCACGAGATTATTTGGCCAATAGAAACACTTAAAGGTTTATGCGTTCTCTCTTCACATTTAATATGGGTTTAGCATTATTGAGTCAATCAATGTTACTTAATACGGTATCTAGCGCTTCTATTAATCGCTCTAGCTTAATGGGTTTACTGATGAATCCATTCATTCCAGCATTAATGCATTGCTCTTTATCTTCCATCATTGCATTTGCGGTTAGTGCTAAAATAGGCACTTGGTTTTTTGGAAAGCCCAGTTCTCGAATTTTCTCTGTCGCGGTAATGCCATCCATTGTTGGCATGTTAATATCCATTAATATTAGATCGAATGTGTTTTCAATGATCTCGTTTAGCGCGAGTATTCCATTTTCAACTATGACTGTTTCAATACCCAGTTTAGCCAATATCTTACTGGCAATTTTAGCATTTACTGCATTATCTTCAGCCAATAATACCTTCGCTTGGTAGTTGCGCATTAAGCCGCTGCGCTTAATTTGACTTTCAATGATGCCAGGTTTTAAGGGAAGATGAAGACTAAAAGTACTACCGATACCCAACTCACTTTCTACTTCAATAATACCTTGCATTGCACTTGCCAAATGCTGGCTAATGGTTAGGCCTAAACCGGTACCACCGTATTTTCGACTTGTGCTGGTATCAGCTTGTTTGAAGGCGGAGAAAATCTTTTTTATTTTCTTGTCGACAATACCAATACCGCTATCTCTAATATGAATTTTTAAATCGTATTGATGGTTCGCTAAGCGTTCTCCTTGAACTCGAATATCAATACGGCCTTGATGAGTGAATTTAAGTGCATTACTGACTAAGTTATTTAAAATCTGGCGAATTCTGTTCGGGTCACCAATCCAAAACTGCGGTAAGTCAGCACTGTAAAAATAGAGAATTTGAATTCCTCTTTGCTTTGCTGATTTAGAGAATAGCTGGTAGACCTCATCACAGAGTTGGTGTAAATCAAAGTTAATTTGTTCAAGCTCAAAGCTACCGGATTCAATTTTTGAAAGATCAAGAATATCATTAATAATGTTGAGTAATAAATGAGAAGATGAATGGATAATATCAATATACTGCTTTTGTTCGTTATCGACTTTTTGGTCAAACATTAGCTCAGTAGCCCCCAAAATACCATTCATTGGGGTACGAATTTCGTGGCTCATATTAGCGAGGAAGACACTCTTACTTTTATTGGCGCTTTCTGCGCTGCGCAAAGCTTCGCGGATTTGAATATTGGCTGATTTTAGTGCCTCGTTATTGGCTTCTGACTCAGTAATGTCTAAGCCGGTTAATAATATTTCTTCCCTATTGTTGTCGATATGATTACCGCTATACTTATCATCAATAGCAACTGAGGTTATGCGCCAATTAATTGTATATTCTTTGCCGGTGATGGCCACTAATGGAAACTCTGAAGATGCGGTATTACCAGCGTCAGGCGTTAAATTACGCAAATAGTTATTTATTTTATTATGGGATTTTTTGGGACAAAAATTATTAATGGGTTTGTTAATAATTTTTTCTTTAGGGCTGCCAATTAAACGTATAAACTGACGATTAGCTTCAATTATTTTTCCATGTCTATCGGTGATCACTAAAATTGTGTGCATTGTATTTAAATAAGCTTGCATGCGATTACGTTCATGGCGTAATTCAACTTCCATTTCATGTCGTTTGCTTATATTGCTTGCAGATAGAATTATGCGTACATGGTTATCTTCGGCCACAGGTTTAGCTTGAATTGCCCAGCGACTTTCATTATTTTTTTGGTTAAATGAGGGGTTACTTTTGTGTTCGTGTATAAATGTACATTCAAAGTCGATTAGCCTGTTAGTTACTAAAGCTTGGCTTAAGTATTGTTCTACCCTTTCGCGTTCATTGCTTTTTATTAAATGGCGAAGATTAAAATTTTTGCTGTTTGGGAAAACTGTTAAAAAGTCACTATTACATTCAATAATTTGAAAGTTGGTATCGAGCTTCAAGTAAATACCCAGAGCTTGTTTTTGTTTGTCTGATAATACCTTTTTTTTTCTCGTATTAAATTGTTTCTTAAATCGCCATATAAGCAAAATTGAGTAGAGGGTAAGGACTAATGCTAACAATATTAGCATTTTACTTTTTGTGGCTAAAATATAGGTTTGTTTAACGTCTGACAGAGGTGTGGAGGCCAGCAAGACGACACTTCGATTTATTTGTTGTTTATAAAAAAGAGTATTTTCTGGATTTAAAGATGTTGGGATAAAACCATCTTGTTGTTTTAAGGATTGTAAAATAAGCGTTTTGTTTAAGTTACTGTCTTTAGGCTCGATGCTGATCAGCTCATATTCATCACGCAATATTCGGTATAATGTGATGCCTTGTTGGTGAGCGAGTTCACTTTGCTGTTCTGTTGTAATGGTATTGTTGACAGTGGAAAGTAGTTGAATAACGCTTTTCAAGGAATCCTGTTTTTGTTGATAGCTTTGTTCAAGGCCGATATACCAAGCACCAGCGCCTACTAGTAAGGTTATTGTGCACAAGGCTAAAATAGTGACTGTGTGGAACTGCTTCCCCATAATCATATTCCTTGGGTGGGCGGAAGAATCGAATTTTAACTGAGCGTATGATTCGTTAACAATTAAACAATAGTATTTAGAAGTATAGTGCGAATAGGCTTTAGAGTTATTAAACTATCGTTATTGTATGACGATTGCAATTTTATAAGATTAAAATAACCAAGGCAAAACAATGGCATGCAGCGCTGCAGTGAGCGTCATCGCCATCGCTGAGTAAGCGGCGTACTCCTGGCCTAGCTCTAGAGCGCGACTGGTGCCTACTGCGTGTGCGCAAATGCCTAGGCTCATGCCTGTTATTTTAGGGCTGTTTAATTTAAACCACTGTAGCAACAGTGGAATAATCGCAGCACCAATAATTCCGGTCGCCATGACAAACGCCGCGGCGAGAGCGGGAATGCCACCTGTTTGTTCTGTGATAGCAACCGCAACGGGGGTCGTCACTGATTTACTCGCCATGGTTACTGTTATTGCATCAATACCTATCCAGTAGTGGGTGAGTGCAACGGCGACGAACACGGTCGTAAAACTCCCCAATATAATTGCCAGCAGCAACCGTAGGAATTGTTGACGCATATTGTGAAAGTGGTGGAATAGCGGAATGGCTAAGCCAACAACTACTGGGCCAAGAAAGAAACTGAGTAACTGCCCACCTTCTTGATAGGTACTGTAAGGGGTATCGGTTAGCCAGAGTATCGCAATCACAAGGATGAAGCCGGATAATACTGGGGGCAGCCAGGGGCTGTTATTAGACTGTTGGTAAATTTTTAAACCAATCAGGTAAGCACCTAGCGTAATCATGAGCCAAGTACTGGGAAGCTGTAATAGTTCTGTGAATATTGATTCTGTGGGTATTAAATGAGTGAGCATTATTTATTTCTCCACTGCAGTACAAAGGCAGTGACAAGAACGCCTGGTATGAGACTGAGGGTCAAGATAATAAAAAGCTTTAAACCATATTGTTCAAGGATGGTTGATTGCGTAATGAGGCCAGCACTAATAGGAATTATAAATAAGGGTAATAACGGCGCTAACGAGTTTGCAGCTAATTCAATTGATTTCGGGATTTTTTTTCTGAGTATCATTATGATCAGCAATAGAATCATGCCGATAATCGAGCTAGGTACGGGGACGGCAGTCCAAGACTGAACTGCCTCTCCGAAAATGAGAAAAACTAAAAGAGCAAATAGTCCTACTAGCATATTCTCATTCTTTATTTGGTACGGAAGGAGAGACTTGAACTCTCACACCTTACGGCACTAGAACCTAAATCTAGCGTGTCTACCAATTCCACCACTCCCGCTTAGGCTGCGCATAGTATAGAGACTCCCTAGGCGTGTCTAGTACTTTAGTAAAATAAATTCATTTTTTGTTTCATTTATAGTGTGCGTCGCCATGAAATTTTTGAATTCAATT
Source organism: Oleispira sp. (assembly GCA_051276935.1). GTDB lineage: Bacteria > Pseudomonadota > Gammaproteobacteria > Pseudomonadales > Oceanobacteraceae > Oleispira. The sequence continues at coordinate 24,959 of JBNMPQ010000004.1, forward strand.
GTATTTAAAGGCGGTGATAGTTCATTACCTTGATAACTATCAATATTAGAACCCGCAAGGGTTTCAAGTTGTTTTTGGTTGCCAATGCATTCTGCAATAATATTCACATTTAGGCTATGTGCAAAAAATGAGAACGCCAGTAAAGAATTTCTGGTGTTATTTCTCGATAGAGAAGTAATTAAGGTTTTTTCTAATTTGATGGCGCTTAAATTGTATTTGGATAATGAGTGAAAAGAGGTGTTTCCCAAGCCAAAATTATCAACAATAATGCTAACGCCTATTTTATTGAGTTGTGCGAATGTTTTGTTCAGGCGCTTGGGGTCGGTATTGAGTAACGCTTCATTTACTTCGAGAGCAATGGTTTTAGGTGGGATACTCAATTTAGTTATAATATTGCTAATGCAACTTAGCAGTTGTTGTGAACTAAATTGACAGGTTGAAATATTGAGGGTTAATAGCGCGTCTTTTTCTAAAATTCCTTGCTGTTTCCAAGTAGACCATTGCTGGCAAGCTTGCTCTATAACCCATTCACCCACAGGGATAATGAGTCCTGTTTGTTCGAGAAGCGGAATAAAATCTTTAGGTGGGACCATACCGACCTTTGGGTGAATCCAGCGAAGTAAGACTTCAGCACCTTGGATTTGACCGGTTAAAATTGACGCGATGGGCTGATAATACAGGTGGAGCTGCTGGTCGCTCAATGCTTGCTGAAGCCCTTCTTGTAAGACCAGTTTGTAACGGGCTTGAGCCGTCAGTTCTGATGTACAGAACTCAAATCTTTGTCTTCCCTTATGCTTGGCGCGATACAGCGCTAGATCGGCTTTTTCAATGAGTGTATGGGCGTCATCGCTTTCATCGCCAGAAATTGAGATGCCAATGCTGCAGCCTATATAAAATTCGTGTTGCTGCCAGTGAAACGCCTCTGCCAGAGCGTTTAATAGGTGTTTAGCGATTATGCCTGCATCACGAAGGTCTTTTAGATCTTCAATGATGATGACAAATTCGTCTCCTCCAAGTCGCGCTACGGTATCGATTTCTCGAACGGTATCCTGCATGCGCTTGCTTGCTTCACGCAATATAGCGTCACCAGCGGCATGTCCCCAGGTATCATTAATGGGTTTGAAGTGGTCAAGGTCGATGTACATGATCGCCAATTGTCGTTGGAAGCGTTTACTGCGCGCGAGAGCCATGCGTAAACGATCAATCAATAGCTGTCGATTAGCCAATCCTGTTAAAGCGTCAAAGCGGGCTTTGTGGCGCATGGCATTGTGACTACTGGTACGTTGAGTCACGTCACGACAATTTAATAAAATGCGGGCGCCCACCAATTTACTGGCGGAGACTTCTAAATAGCGAGTGCGGCCATTACTATTTTTTGCGGCTAATAATTGTCCACTGCAAGGCGGGCTCTTATCGCATAATTTATTCAGTTGGCGTTTTATTGAATGATGAGATTTCTCGGTCAGTTCGGGAAAAATGGTATGTAATTTTTTACCGGTTAGATTTTCTGTAATACTTGAAAGGCATAAAACCATGGTTTCATTAATACTTAAAATATAACCTTGCTGGTCAACAATGATTTGGCCCTCTGTCGCTGATGCTCCCCAAGCGAGCGGTAGGCCTTGATTACCCAGTCCTAGATGGTTTAGAAGCCAGTGTTCGGCATTACGTCTTGGAAGTTGCAATGCTATGTGTTCACTAGGCTCGTCGGTGAAAAGTAGAATGCGTTTTCCGCAATCTGCAATGTCGGGCTGGCGACCCATGCCATCTACAAGGTATAAGGTATCTTCTGTCGTCGGGTAACTCTTGCTAGTATGGTTATTGCAGTGGCGGCCGCAATGAACGTTTACTTGTGATAAGGAGGCTTCTAGCTGTTGTGCCCACTTGTCATCTTCACTGATGATTATACAGTCCATGTTGTGCTTCTTAATTTAACAGGCTGATAAAAGCATAGAATTCATTGATGGTTTTGCGAGTAAGTACTCATATAGCGTCTAATAAATAGTAATAAAGTAGTAATGGATTGGCTGCAGTGGGTCAATAGAATGAAATAATTTAAGGAATCAAGGTGGTCATGAATAAGCCTCTAGTCAATCATAACGTAATGATTAATCTTGCAGCATTTATCATTATTGTTGCTGGTTTAAAAGCAGCAACTCAGTTGTTAGTCCCTTTTTTACTGGCCGTATTTATCGCGGTTTTGTGCGCGCCTATGATGATCTGGTTAAAAGAAAAAAAGGTGCCTTCAATATTGTCAGTATTGTTAGTTGCGGTGTTATTTTTTCTGATCACCGCAACGCTAGGGACGGTGATCGGTTCGAGTTTATCGGCTTTTTATCAAGATTTACCTGAATATGAGCAAAAGTTACAGCAACAGGGGGAAGGCATCATCGCGACGCTGAGCGATTTTGGCATTATTGTTGATGAAGCCGTATTGAGCAATTACATAGACCCTGGCGCAGTCATGAAAATGGTCGCTAAAGTTTTTAGTGGCTTGGGTGGTGTGCTGACGAATACTTTTCTAATCTTATTTTCAGTCATTTTTATTTTGTTGGAGGCCTCAGATTTCCCTGAAAAACTCAAGCGAGCACTAGGCAGTAAAACGCAGGCACTTAAACACTATCAGAGCTTCAGCGATTCGGTGCAGCGTTATTTATTAATTAAAACTTTGGTCAGTATGGGCACCGGAATCATCGTCGGAATAACGCTAGCGTGGATTGGGGTTGATTATGCAATTTTGTGGGCTGTGATCGCTTTTTTATTAAATTTTATTCCAAATATCGGTTCTATTATTGCTGCGGTGCCGCCAATGTTGATCGCATTAATTCAGCTGGGACCGATGAGTTCAGTGCTGGTGGCGTGTTTGTACTTAGTGACCAACGTGCTGTTTGGTAATGTAATTGAGCCCCGATTTATGGGGCGTTCTTTGGGTTTGTCGACTTTGGTTGTCTTTGTATCACTGGTTTTTTGGGGATGGATATTTGGTCCTGTCGGCATGCTGCTTTCAATTCCGCTGACGATGGTGGTTAAAATAGCGTTAGAGAATAGTCAGCGAAATCGCTGGTTGGCGATATTGCTGGGTCACTAGCAAGAAATGACAAACTAACGAGTATTTCTCTTTATTTAGCGTCAGGAAGGGTAAAACCCTTCCTCTTATTTATTGCCGCGCATTACACTCTTATTAGAGTTGGGTCTTGTGTAGAGGCAAATGTTGTTAAAGGTGGATGTAATGTATCAAATTTTGTTAATCGATGATGATTATGAGTTGGGCGAACTGTTGCAAGAATACTTAGCAATGGAAGGTTACCAGCTTGCAGTATGTCATGATGGTGAGTCGGGCTTAGCCGCAGCACTAACAGGCCAATACGATCTGGTTTTATTGGATGTGATGCTACCAAAGATGAATGGTTTCGATGTACTGAAACAGTTACGTACTGAGTCAATGCTGCCTGTGATTATGCTGACGGCTCGAGGCGACAGTGTTGATCGTGTATTGGGCTTAGAGCACGGCGCGGACGATTATATCCCCAAGCCTTATCACCACCATGAACTGGTCGCTCGGATTAAGGCGTTGTTTCGCCGTATCGAAGCAGGGCAGCCTAAGGTGGCCAATGCATGGCTTCAGGTTGATGAACTTAAATTGCATAAAGCGACCCGCAGCGTAAAGCTGCACAACGAAGAGGTTGAACTTACGGGTGCAGAATTTGGCGTATTGTTAACGTTATTGGAAAGTGCAGGCGAGGTGGTCGATAAGGAAGTGCTTTCTCAAAGTGCATTAGGGCGTCGATTAAGTGCGTTTGATCGTAGCATCGATATGCATGTCAGTAATTTGCGCAAGAAGCTGGGTGAGCGTAATGACGGTAAAGCGTATATTAAAACGGTTCGTGGTCAAGGCTATATCTTGGTACAGGACTAAACATAATCAGGCTTGTTTATTTAAAATATTTCTTAAGTTAGGCACTGAATATGCGCTGGCGAAATTCGTTATTTATTAAAATTTTTCTTTGGTTTTGGATCGTTGTTATTGTAAGTATGACAGTTGCCACGCTGTCTTTTCAATGGCTGCAAGACGATTATCATCGACCGTTAGAGTTGCGTGAGAAAGTTTTATTACAGCGTATTGCGGAAAACAGCCAGCCATTGGCAATTAAAAAACGAGGGTTATGGGCGCGCTTGGAGCCCGGCTGGAATATTGTTAAATTCAAAGAAGCTCAACTGAACGACCTTCCTCATGATGTTGCTGAGTTTTATGAGCATGCTGTTGCTGAGCAGCAGTCTTTATGGGGACAGGAAGACGGCTTTATGATGATGGGCCCTTTGGTTCACAGAGATCAAATATACATCGCGGTGAGCCGTTATCATTGGCGACACTCTTTGGATGAAGGGGAACGATGGTTAATCCCTTTTTTAGTGGTACTGATGGTTTCTCTTATGTGTGGGGTGCTTGCGTGGCATTTAACAAGCCCTATTCGTCGTTTGCAGAAGGCGGCTAAAAAACTGAGTGCGGGGGATTTTGATATCTCCGAGTTGCGGTCCAACCTTAATCGTGGCGATGAGTTGGGTGATTTGTCTATAGGTTTTGTTGAAATGGCGGATTCGTTACAGCGCCTTTTGCAAAGTCATCGTCAGTTATTGCGTGATGTTTCCCATGAATTACGCTCACCTCTTACACGTTTGCAAATAGCACTAGGCATTGCGCGTAAAAAAGACTCAGGCAATTCTTTACAAGCTGAGCACGATAGGATTGAGCGCGCTTCAGGGCAAGTGGCAAACCTGGTTACACAGATTTTAGATTTGGCTAAATTGCAGCAAGAGGGTGACTTAACTACCGAGAAATTAGATCTTGTGAAGTTGTTTAAGATTTGGCTGCAGGATGCTGAATTGGAATTAGCGGCTAAGCATTTGACCATAAAGTGGCAGCTGGAGTCGGAAGAAGTGCTTTGTGATATTGATGCGGTATTAATGCAGCGAGCTTTCGATAACGTATTGCGCAACGCTATTCGCTTTAGTCCTGATTCAGGTGTATTGACATTAAGTTTGGTGAAAATTGATCAGCAGCTTATTTTTAAATTATGCGATCAAGGCCCTGGAGTCAGTGAGGATCAACTTGAAGATATTTTTGCTCCTTTCACTCAAGCGGATCAATCGCGGAGTCATGCAGCCAGCGGTGGTTATGGTATTGGATTAGCGATGGTGCAGCGAATTTTGAATATGCATCGGGGTGACGTGTGCGCAAAAAATATTCCTGGTTCGGGCTTGTGTGTTGAGTGGTCTTTACCCGACCAGAATAAAACTTAAGGCGGTCATTTTAACGGCACAAAAAAAGTTAGATGAAGGTAAAGCTTGATTTACCCTTCACATTTTTGGTACTTTCGTACAATAATAAGAATTATCGATCGTACCTTTCATGAGAAACCTATGAAATACCTCATTATTTTTGCAACATTGCTTAGCTTTGCGAGTCTATCGAGCTGGGCTATTGATCCATTTACGCTTAAAATTTATGAAAGTAGTTGCAAAATTTGCCATGGCGAAGGCATCGGTGAGGCGCCAAAAGCTTTCTCAAATGATGCTTGGTCTGAGCGTTTATCGAAGGGTAAGGATACATTACTGGCACATACGATAGGAGGCTTTAAAGGAATGCCACCATTGGGGATGTGCAGTGATTGTACGCAAGAAGATTTGGTCGATTTGATTGATTATATGTCTTCAGAAAAGGTTCAGTAATGGAACTTGAAAAATTAAAATTCAGTCGCCGCCAGGCCTTAAAAGCAACTGGCGCTAGCATTATCATTGGCGCAACTGGATCGACAGGTTGTAGGAATACGGCAGAAAAAACTTTAGGCCCACAGCCTATTAACGGGATTATGCCTTGGTCTAATTGGTCAGGTAACCAAGTGAGTTATCCTGCAGAGCGATTGCGTCCTCACAGCCTTGAAGCGTTGGTCTCTTTACTGAAGGAGACTGACGGTAAAATTCGTGCGGTCGGTGCTGGTCATAGTTTTAGTGCGTTGGTTCCTACTAATGACACTTTATTATCGATGGCGCGTTTTCGAGGTATCAGTAATATTGATTTTGAAACTAAAGAAGTGACGGCCGGCGCAGGTACTCGTCTAGCGGCTTTAGGGGATGAGCTTTGGGGCAATAAACTCGGCATCATCAATATGCCCGATATTAATACTCAAACGCTCGGAGGGGCTATTGCAACGTCAACTCACGGAACGGGTCAGGAGTTTGGTTCACTCTCAAGTTTTGTTACGGGTCTTTCGCTGGTTACCGCGAGTGGCGAAGTTATGAGGTGCAGCGCGATAGAAAACAAAGACGTATTTGACGCGGCTCGTTGTAATATCGGATCACTGGGTATTATCACTGATATTACGATGCAGATGCGTGATGCCTATTATTTGAAAGAACGTTCTGAAATGCTGCCGATTGATGAAGCCTTCAATAAAATGGAGGTATTGCGCAGAGAAAAACGTCATTTTGAGGCTTACGGTCTTCCTCATGCTAATCACATGTTACTAATTGAATTTGAAGAGATCAGTAAGGAAGAATCTGATGCTAATCAAAGTGAAGTATCAAGCGGTGATGCTTATGATACCTTTCGCACGCTCGCTGACGTAATTGATATGATGCCTTTTTTACGGGGAGCCGTCATGAATATTGCGCCTCGCACAGTATCTGCTGAAGTGCGTTATGGCCCGTGGAATAAGATTTTTGGTAATGTTCGTGACATGCGTTTTAACGAAATGGAATACACAGTTCCCGCTGAAGATGGCTTGG
>JBNMPQ010000005.1:0-31223 GCA_051276935.1 Oleispira sp.
CGGCGAAATGATTTTGCATGTTACCTTTGAGAAGACAACGTATAACGTTTTGCCTTATAAGTTTGAAGCGGGCACACCTAATATCGCGGGTGCTATTGGCATGGCCGCCGCGGTTGATTATGTGAACAGCCTCGATCGTATTGCATTAGCAAAACACGAAGATGCACTGCTCGCTCGCGCTAATGAATTAGCCGCGAAAACCGATGGCATACGCATCATTGGCACCAGTAAAAATAAAGTCAGTGTTCTTAGCTTTTTGATTGAAGGGACTCATCCACACGATGTAGGTACATTATTAGATCAGCAAGGCATTGCGGTTCGTACGGGCCATCATTGTACTATGCCATTAATGGATCAATTTGGAATCCCCGGCACGGTACGAGCGTCGTTTACTTTTTACAATACATTAGAAGAAGTTGACGCTCTGTTTAAAGCGATTGAAAAAGTGAAAATGTTTTTGCTATAAGCATTAATATTTTCCTGAAGAGAGAGATTATGACACTAGAAACTTTTGACCCAAACGCAGCAGATAACCAACAAAACCAACAAAACCAACAAGTCAGTATGACTGAGTCGGCTATGGTTCATGTGCGTAAGTTATTAAAAAATTCAGAGGCGATAGGTGTTCGAATTGGCGTGAAAAAAAGTGGCTGTTCTGGTTTTAAATACAACTTCGAATTTGTAACGACCCCATTAGCTGAAGATACTTGTTTTCAAGTTGCAGACGATATTGCACTGTATGTTCCGACCGAGTACCTTGCAATGGTGCAAGGTACTGAAGTCGACTATGCGACGGAAGGTTTAAACAGCACGATTAAGTTTAACAATCCCAATGCCAAAGACCTTTGTGGTTGCGGCGAATCATTTTCAGTTTAAAGGAGCAATCTCGTGGAAAAACGCATGGTTGTTTCCCAGCAGGACTGTCCTGCACGAAGAGTACCGAGTGGTCAGCCGACTATTATTCCAGCGGGTTCTTTTTTAACGATTAATCAAGCCCTTGGCGGTAACTATACCTTAACGTTCAATGGCAACATGGTCCGCGTTGATGGAACAGATGCTGCGCTAATTGGTCTTGAGTCAGAAGAAATTACGTTTGAAGATAGTGGCGACGGCCTTGTTCATGAAGAACAGATTCGCCAAGCATTAAAAACAATCTTCGACCCAGAGTTACCCGTGAATTTATTAGACCTAGGTTTAATCTATGGTATTGATATCGAAAATAAGGATGTCATCATTCGAATGACACTGACCGCACCAACATGCGGAATGGGACCAGTATTAATCAGCGATGTTGAATACCGTGTCGCCAAGGTACCCAACGTTGAATCGGTTAAAGTCCAACTTATTTTTGATCCACCTTGGCACAAAGATATGATGACTGACGAAGCTCAACTAGAAACCGGCCTGTTTTTTTAACAGGCCGTTTTGCGTTTAGCTGCTAAGATAATAACCACAGCCACCGCTTCGCTACAAAAAAGTAGTCAAAGATGCTATGACCACAAGTTTATTCAAAAAACGGCGTTCATTCTTAATTCGCCTGGCTAAAACATTACACCAGTGTGGAACACCTGCGTATCAACTAGAGGGCCATCTGGTTAAAATCAGTGAAGCGTTAGAACTGGGCGGATCTTTCTTAATTAGCCCAACGGCCATTACGTGTGTTTTTTGGCCTAAAGACGATAGAGAAAATCAAGAAAATAGTTATATTGCCCGCGTTCAGCCTGGGGATTTGGATTTGGGCTTATTGGCACGAACCGATGAACTCGTAGAAGAACTTTGCTCAGGCCAGCGCGACCTTGACGACGCCCTTATTCGCTTAGAAGAAATCACTAACAGACCGAACCCTTATTCTAAAGGGGTGATCCTCATTGCGTTCGGTCTTGCCAGTGCCGCTTTTAGCATGCTAATGGGAACAAGTTGGGTAGATGTTATCGCCTCGTTCATCTTGGCTATTGGCGTTTACGGCTTATTACTTTGGGGAGAGAAATCACCCCGCATCCAAACAGCGCTGGAACCACTGGCAGCATTAGCAGCAGCATTTGGTGCGTCTGCCATGGCCTTTATAGAGCCCAGTATTAATATGGCATTGGTAGTACTGGCCAGTATTATTGTGTTTATTCCAGGGTTAGCCTTAACCGTTGGCCTATCTGAATTGGCCGCTCGCGATCTTGTCTCAGGAACAGTGCGTGTAATGGACGCACTGATGGTTTTATTTAAACTCTACTTCGGTGCTTTTTTAGGATTTGCTATCGCGAGCGTGCTATTTGGCAATGTACCACAGCAAGAAGCGGTGCTTTTGCCCAAGTGGACAGGCTGGCTAGCCGTACTGGTGCTTTCTTTTAGTTTGATGGTTATGTTTAAGATTCGATTAAAAGATGCGCCTTGGGGCGTAGCCGCAGGTTTTCTTGGCCATGGTGTAAGTTTATTAGCCTCTGCATTTTTTGGTATTGCCTTAGGGACGTTTTTTGCGGCATTATTCTTAGGAATGTACGCCAACCTTTATGCACGCTGGCTCAAAGCCCCCGCAGCGATTGTACTTTTACAGGGCATTGTCGTGCTAGTACCCGGAAGCAAACTGTATATGGGTCTAAATACAGTCATTTCAGGCAAAGAAATTTTGCACATAGAACAAATTGGCAGCCAGTCTTTTCTTATTTTAATGTCACTGGTCGCTGGCCTAATTTTTGCCAATCTTATCGTCGATCCACGCCGCTCGCTTTAGATGACGAGAGGCTGTATTTAACACCCTAAGGTAGAACGTTAACATGCCCAACGAATCAATTTTACTATGACAGACAAACGCAACGAGCGAAAAGTACCGTCCGGAAGAATTGCTCGCTTAGCGAAACTGGGGGGGTTAGCCTCAGCAGTTGCCGGCAATATTGTTAAAGGCGCCACACAACAAATTCTCAGTGGTCAGCGCCCATCATTGACTCAGTCCTTACTGAATATCGACAACGCCGTATCGATCACCAAACGTCTAGCACATATGCGTGGTGCGGCCATGAAGCTAGGCCAACTTCTCTCCATGGATGCCGGTGAGTTGCTGCCTGCCGAATGGGAACCCATTCTCTCACGATTGCGCCAAGAAGCTGACCCAATGCCTAGGGCGCAATTACTCAAAACTTTAGAAGCGTCTTGGTCAAAAGACTGGCATGAGCAATTCAGTTCTTTTTCATTTGCGCCCATCGCGTCTGCCAGCATCGGGCAGGTTCACAGAGCAACACTAAAAGATGGTCGTCAACTGGCCATTAAAGTTCAGTACCCAGGTGTAAGAGAAAGCATTGATAGTGACATTGATAACGTCATGAGTTTACTAAAACTGAGCGGAGTATTACCAAAACATATCGATTTAACAAGCGTGCTTACTGAAGCAAAAGCACAACTTAAAAACGAAGCTAATTATTTGCAAGAGGCTGAATTTCTTAACGCTTATCGTGTAAATCTGCGCGACGATCCTCGCTTTATTGTTCCCTTTGTCGTTGATGAGCTAACGGACCAAAATATACTTGCAATGGAATACATCGAAGGCTGTCCCATCACCAATATTAGTACCATGGGTACTGACATTGTGGATCGAGTATGTACCCAGTTAATGCACTTAACCTACCAAGAGCTGTTCAGCCATAAACTCATGCAAAGTGATCCCAACTTTGCCAATTTTTTGTATCAAAGCGATACACAAAAAATAGTATTACTCGATTTTGGAGCTTGCCGGCAGATTTCTCAGCATACCTCAGAGCATTATCTCGCTATGGCTGATGCTATGCAGCGCCAAGATACTAACGACATGCGTTCAGCCCTATATTCTCTTGGATTAATTGACAAGAACATGAGTGCTGCGGCCATCGATATAGTGCTGAAGGCGTGTATTGAAGCTAGTGATTGCTTGCAAAGCGATACGGGCTACAACTTAAAGAAGCAACAGCTCATTAAGCGAATTCAAGAAATCACCATACCCTTAATTGCCGATAAAACAGCCGCGGCATCTCCTATATTTGAGGTTGCATTAGTGAATCGTAAAATTACAGGCATGATATTGCTAGCCAATAAGTTGGGTGCAACACTGGATTTTAAAACAGCACTTGCGCCTTACTTAATGGAGAGCACAAAGCAGCCAAACGATGAAACATGACACAATGTTGGCTATTCAAGCGGCTGGAAGGGCATTTATTGATCACTCACGTTGTTCCCCGCTCGCGGTCTATTAAATAATAATAGGGGTCACTTGCATCGGTTCGATATGATGCGGTTCTTCAATGAGAAATAATAAAAAATCTTTTGCATCTTTCGCAGTGTGTTGAGGAATCTCTTCCATAGGCATGTGCCCCACCCCCGGATACGTGATCATTTTAGCCCCTTCAATATCTGCTGAAAACCTTTCGGCATGCTCTAAAGGAATCCAAGCATCCACTTCTCCCCATTGGATCAGTGTTGGAATTTCAAGCTCTTTAATTTTGTCATTTTGCACACCACTAAGACTTTCGAATACGCTGACAACGGCCTTACGATTTCCTTCGCGCAACATTAACTGGTGATAACGATCAATTGTTTCATCTGTTACTTTAGAGCTGTCACCATATACTTCACTTAATGTCTGCGCGACCACAAACCTTGGCGAGATAAAAGCCATCATATCTTTTAAAACAGGGGTCCTTAAAAGCGCTATCATCATAGGTAATTCAAACGAATAACCCGCGGAATCCAATAAGATTAAACGTTCAACATTTTCTGGATATTGCACCGAAAAATTCCAAGAGAGGTATCAACCTATTGAATTACCCGCAAGAAAAAATGAATCAATATTAAGTTGGCTACTTAGTTGATGCAACATATCCACTGCACGCTCAGGATTATAAATCCCATCCGCATAAGGGCCTGTTAAGCCAAAACCGGGAATATCGACGCGAATAATACGGAAGTCATTTCGTAAATGTTCAACCCAACCATCCCAGGTATGAAGGCTGGCCATAACGCCATGCAGCAAAAACAAAACTGGCGCATCAGGATGCTGTTCAACACTTAGCCCTTCGTCTCGGTAATGAAGCTCAATACCTTTTTGTAACCCATTTAGCGTAATAAATTCAGACGCTTCGTTGCTATAACACCAAAAGAACCGCAGCAATAAATGCGGTAATAAACAATTTCATAAAACGTTCCTACAAAGATGATCAATATTTTTATGAAATGAGTGTGCAGGATAATAGAGAGGATTGCCTAGGTGGAATTCTGACAACTTTGGTATCAACAGAGGCGTAATCAAAAGATAATGCCTCGTGCTTATCGATCACTTTTGTGAAGTGATCGATTTTTCTAGAACGTATCTCTTTCTCTTTTTATTTTTCGACAAAGGCTCGCTCAATCACATAATGCCCTTGCTCACCCTGTCGTGCTTCTTCAAATCCACGATCATCCAGAATTTTACAAAAATCTTTTAACATGCTCGGACTACCACACAACATAAAGCGATCATTTTCTAAATTAATGTCTGGCAAACCTAAGTCAGAAAACAACTTTCCACTTTCTACTAGGTCGGTTAATCGACCTTGGTTGCGGAATTCTTCACGAGTAACCGTTGGATAATATTTCAACTTTTCACGCACAACATCACCAAAATATTCATTATTGGGTAATTCTTTTTCAATAAAGTCCTTATACGCAAGTTCCGAAGTTTCGCGAACACCGTGAGTTAAAATCACGTTATCAAACTGCTCATATATCTCAGGGTCTTTTATAATACTCATAAAAGGCGCTAAGCCCGTTCCGGTACTTAATAGATACAGATTTTTGCCCGGTATTAAGTGATCAGCAATCAAAGTGCCTACCGGCTTAGTACCTACCAAAATCTCATCACCGACTTTTAAATTTTGCAGATGCTTCGTCAATGGGCCGTCTTGCACTTTGATGCTAAAAAATTCCATTTCTTCTTCATAGTTTGCACTGGCAATACTATAAGCACGCAATAGAGGCTTGTTATCAATTTCTAGGCCAATCATAGTGAAATGACCATTTTTGAAACGAAGACCCTGATTACGGGTGGTATTAAAGCTAAAAAGTGTATCGTTCCAATGATGAACCTTAGTTACAGTCTCACGAATCATTTTGCTCACGACTTGCCTCACTCTTATTAAATCTAGTTTAATGGTCTAATTTGATTATCTGGATACATATTAACCTAGACTTATTAATCAGAAAAACAGATTATATCTATTAAGCTTATCGATTTTATCAATATATAAAAGTTAACGACCACTATGCGCTATACCCTACGTCAACTCGAGGTCTTTATTGCCATAGCCCACCAGCAAAATGTGAGTAAAGCGGCTAAAGCACTGAATCTCTCTCAAAGTGCTGCCAGTTCTGCATTAAAAGAATTAGAACAACAGTTTGATGCACAGCTATTTGATCGTATTGGTAAACGCTTACAGTTAAATGAACAGGGCCGAATGATCAGGCCCAAAGCAGAAAGTTTATTAGCGCAAGCGTCTGATCTAGAGCAAACCTTACTTAAGCATGCCGATGCTGGCCATTTAAAGGTAGGAGCAACCCTATCGATCGGTAATTATTTAGCCGTAAACATAATGGCAGATATGATGAGGCAACAACCCAATGCTCATATCAGCCTTGAAGTCGCTAACACCGCAAGTATTAGCCAAAAAGTACTTAATTTTGACTTGGATATTGGGCTTATTGAAGGAGAACTTCAACACACTGACTTGGATGTTATTCCTTGGCGAGATGACGAATTAGCGGTTTTTTGCAGCCCTGATCATCCAATTGCTAAGAAAAAAGTTATAACGGATGAGGATCTTATTCAAGCACAGTGGATTTTACGTGAAGCGGGCTCCGGAACGCGTCAGGCGTTCGAAAGAGCAATGCATGGCATATTACCTAATCTTATAGTTGCTCACGAACTGCAGCATACAGAAGCCATTAAGCGCGCTGTTGAGGCAAACTTAGGAATCGGCTGCTTGTCGCAAATAACCTTAGAAGATGCCTTTAAGAGAGGTAATTTAATACGAATACCGGTGCCACACAGGGATTTTCAAAGACAATTCTATTTTATTTTGCATCGCCAAAAGTTTCGCAGTACCGGCATAGAGCAATGGATGGATCTGTGCATTGCGTCTGGTTAGAATTAATTCGTTTTAAATTCCAAGGATACTTCTGCACCGCGAACGGCTTCGCGCACATCGTTTAGACGGTACTGTTCCATACTTTCGAGTTCAGCATCGTCCATTAATATACGGCCACTAAAAGAACTACTGGGGGCTTCTTTGCTATAAGGCTTTTTAGCGTGTGTAGAAAACATATCAGGGAAATTAATTTTCTGGCCCTTGTCTATCTCCATCGTGCCTTCGTGTTTAATTTCAGGGATGGTTAAATCAAGAATAATTGTAGATTCTTCAATAACCGCTTCAGGACTGGGGACTGTGGCCAGTGCAGTCTTTTCAGGTGTTTTATTGGATTCAGGACCGAAGTGCTCATGTTCGATGCGCTTTATTGCTTTTGCTACCCAATCAACAAAATAACTAAACGTGTCAACCACACAGAATTCATCAGTATTGGCGATTTTATTATCAATTTCCACTGAATAACTCATAGCAGGGGTTAAACTGAGCAATAATATAATACTGAGTCCTAATATAGAGGTGCACGACTTAGTTGGGTGACTTATTTTAAAATGGTTATACAACCTAAGCCTCCTTTTTAATTTTACGGCTTTAATCTTATTACGCAGACATAGTGTGACATTGAAATAATAATTTCATCATTCAACCATTTTATTATTTTTGGCCTAGACCATACAAGTAGATAAATGTTAATAAATGTCTATTTTGTGGCCTACTCCCCTAATGCATTCATTTTTGCTACCATAGCGCTCTTTTTAGCAGGGCGTCCCTTATGATCACGATGTTTGGAATAAAAAACTGCGATACCATTAAAAAAGCCCGTAAATGGTTAGAGACGGAAAGTATTGACTATCAATTTCATGATTATAAAAAAGACGGTTTAAGCGCTAAAATGCTCAACACATGGGTCAAAGATTTAGGTTGGGAAACGTTAGTAAACAAACGCGGTACAACGTGGCGTAAGCTGCCAGAAGATGTCAAAGAGTCGGTTGATCAAGCCTCTGCCATCCAAATCATGCTAGAGAACACCTCCATTATCAAACGTCCATTATTAATTGATGGTGCTGGTAACATATTATTAGGTTTTAAAGCCGACGATTATCAGAATTTCATTAATCTCTAATTAACCCATTATTCATTTATCACTATTTAAAGTAAGGATTTCATTATGAGCACAGCATTTGCTATTGGCTTAGGCACAAAGAATACAAAAGGCGATTGGTTAGAAGTTTATTACCAAGCCCCTCTTTTTCAGCCAAGCACTGACATTATTGCCGCCGCTAAAGACGCGATTGGCTATGAAGCAGGAAACCAAGCAATTGAAGTAGACGGTGGTGAGCTTGAAGCGTTAGCGGCGGCACTTGAAACGATTGCTCCAGCACAAGCTAAATTAGCCAGAGCCTGTACGGAAAGTAAGAAACCTGTAGTGATTACTATTTTGGAATCTGATGTACAATCTGAAACAACTCCAGAAGTGTATTTGAAACTGCATCTTTTATCGCACCGTTTAGTTAAGCCACACGGCATTAACCTAGCCGGTATGTTTGGCCTGTTGCCGAACGTTGCTTGGACTAACTTGGGCGCAATTGATCTAGCCGATTTACCAGAAGCACAATTACAAGCCCGTTTAGACGGTGATTTGTTAAGCGTTAACTGTGTGGATAAATTCCCACGTATGACAGATTACGTTGTGCCCAGTGGTGTTCGTATCGCGCATACCGCCCGTGTTCGTTTAGGCGCACACATTGGCGAGGGCACAACCATCATGCACGAAGGCTTCGTTAACTTTAACGCTGGAACGTTAGGCGTGTCTATGGTTGAAGGCCGTATTTCTGCTGGCGTTGTCGTCGGTAACGGTTCTGACCTAGGAGGCGGTTGCTCGACAATGGGGACGCTTTCGGGGGGGGGTAACATTGTTATTTCTGTTGGCGAAAATTGCTTATTGGGTGCAAATGCTGGCACAGGTATTCCACTGGGTGACCGCTGCACAATCGAATCGGGTTTGTACATCACTTCAGGGACTAAGATTCAGGTTCTTGATGATGCTAAGAATGTTGTAGAAACTGTGAAAGGCCGTGATTTAGCCGGTAAAGCGGATCTTCTTTTCCGTCGTAACTCTATCTCTGGTGCCGTTGAATGCGTCACAAACAAAACGGCTATTCAGTTAAATGAAGAGCTTCACGCCAATAACTAATATTTACTCGCCGCTTTAAAGCGGCTCATCTCTTATAAAACATTTCCATGTATAACATTAGTTTATATAGAGAAACGACTATAAAGAGACGGGCTGCTTATTCTATTTTACTAACGTGATTAACTTCCTAAAACCTTCCCCTTCGGCCTTTTGCTGCAATTCGAACAACACCATTTCAGTACTGGTTATTTTAGCCCCAGCCTCTTGCATCGCCTGCAGCCCAATCTCTTTATTGCCTAACGTTCGTGAACTGACTCCGTCACTCACCACGTGGACGTTATAGTGCATTTTTAATAAGTCACGCACCGATTGGTACACACAAACATGACCTTCAACCCCCGCCACGATCCAATTGCGGCAATTCAATTTCTCTATTTCTGAACGAATTCTTGGGTCGCCCCAGACACTAAAACTCGACTTTTCAAAAGCATGGCCCGGTAAATATTGCGAGATATCAGGATGGGTTTTTCCTAGCTTTTCCGGCAATTGCTCTACCCAAATAACCGGTATTGATAATAACTGGGCGCCTTGAATAAGAATGGAAATATTTTTCAATAATGCTGAACTGTTATGCACTTGGTTTGCTAACGTACCCTGCACATCAACAATCAGTAACCCACTGTTTTCGGTCGTTATCATAATGTTATTTCCTAAAACTATTTCCTATAACTATTTCCTATAACTATTTCCTATAACTATTTCCTATAACTATTTCCTATAACGAGTCCCTAAAAACAATATACCCTTTATCAATAAAGGCTAGCCTTTGCCGTAAAGCTCTATGAATATTTAACGCCTATTTACCATTACGAGAAAAATAAGACGGTTCTTCTGTAACAGCGAGAATCTCACGACGAATGAGATCAAGGCTTACATTAGCAATAAAGCGCTGAAAGTTAATTCTACTTGTTGGGTAAACTAAACACGTTGTTTTTAAATTAGCAGTCCTTCCCCAACAAAGCCAAACGGTCCCTAATGGTTTTTCTTCGCTGCCTCCTCCTGGGCCTGCAATACCGGATACTGAGACGACCCAATCAGCAGATGAGGCTGCCAGTGCTCCTTGAGCCATTTCTATCACGACTTCCTCGCTCACTGCGCCATGATCCAAGAGGGTTTGCCCTTTAACGCTTAATAACTCAGATTTAATCCTATTAGAATAGGTGACATAACCCGCTTCAAAAACCTGAGATGAGCCTGGAATACGCGTAATGTTAGACGCAATTAACCCACCGGTGCAGGATTCCGCTGTCGTCATGGTCTGCTTATTAAGTGCTAATAAATCCACTAAGCACTTTGCCACTGAAGCAGGTTGCTCAGATGTAGTATCCGAAAATTTTAAAACATGGGCGCCTAATAGCGTCTCAACTTTTGCCTGCCACTGCGGCAATAATTGCTCTGCTTGTTCACTGCGAGTGGTTAATTTTAACTCAACCAAGGGAGATGCCGCACGGTAACCCACTTCAATTTCTTTTGGCCAGTCGATGAGCTGACGATTGAATAAATTTTGAATAGCCGATTCGCCAATTCCAAAAACATGAAGTTTATTCGTTTTCACTTTATCTATATTCGGCAATTTAGGTTTTATTAGAGGTAATATTTCTTCAGCCCACATCACCTTTAATTCACTCGGTACTCCAGGGGTGCATATAATTAGACAATTATTATGGATGGCTGAAAATCCCACCGCACTGCCTACTCGGTTAGCAACAAGGTTAATCCCTTTCGGTAATAAAATTTGTTTGCGGTTAGCGCCTTCAAGTTGAAAGCCCCGTTTTTCACACCACGCTTCTAAATGCTCTAAAGCGTCACTATTTTCTTCTAAAGGTTGGCCCATCACTTTAGCTAATGCTTCCGCGGTCAAGTCATCCTCTGTCGGCCCAAGACCTCCATTTACGATAAGAATGTCGGCTTGTTGGCTGATATGCTCTATTTCTGCGACTAAACAATCAAAATCATCCCCTAACGTTACTTTTCGAGTGAGCTCTGCACCATGATCTTTTAAGCTTTGTGCCAGCATTACAGAATTAGTATCAACAATATCCCCAACCATTAATTCTGTACCGGTTAATAAAAATTGAATATTTAAAACGGGATCTGGGTGAATAACGGTCATTTAATACCTTAATTATAACGATTATTTATACTGAAAAGAGTCTGCTTTCCTTGATGATATGTGTATCCTAGACTAATTACTATAATATTAATTGCGTGAAATACTATGTTATCTTTTTTCGAAAAATTGATTAAACCTTTTCCAAGCGAAGAACCCAAACAACCCCCTAAAGGCGTTTTTGCATTTTGCCGTCATTACAGCCAGGGCATCGAAATCCCTCTGTTGCTCATGGCCGTTTTAACAGCCACATTAGCCATGTTGGAAGTATCGCTGTTTAGTTTTATGGGCGAGCTCGTTGAGTGGTTGGCGACCAAAGATAAACAAACGTTCTGGCAAGAAGAGCGCTCAACACTCATTACTATGGCTGTAATAGTGCTCATTGTTTTGCCATTGGTTGTTTTATTGCACGCAGCCATTGTTCATCAAACCCTTCTCGGTAATTACCCGATGGTGGTTCGCTGGTTAGCACACCGTTATTTACTCAAACAAAGCTTAGGTTTTTACCAAGATGAGTTTGCGGGCCGTATTGCGACGAAGGTAATGCAAACTTCTTTGGCTGTTCGTGAGACAGTCACAAAGTTGTTAGATGTTATGGTGTATGTGGTCGTTTATTTTTTATCCATGTTATTTATTATCGCTCAAGCAGATTATCGCTTGATGCTGCCATTATTAGTCTGGTTAGCTTCCTACGTTGCCATACAATATTATTTTGTACCGAAATTAAAAGCGGTTTCCATTAAACAAGCCGATTCACGCTCGACCATGACAGGTCGTATCGTCGACTCTTATAGCAATATTGCCACTGTTAAGCTCTTTTCTCATACAAAAAGAGAGGCTGATTATGCACAGCAAGGCATGAAAGGTTTTCTATCAACGGTTTATCAACAAATGCGCTTAGCAACAGGGTTAAACGTTAGCATTCAAGGATTAAACTATTTATTAGTCTTTGTTATTGCTGGCGTATCGATCTTTCTTTGGCAAGAGAATGCTATTGGTATTGGTGCGATCACTATTGCGATCAGTTTAGCGTTGCGCTTAAACGGTATGGCTCAATGGATTATGTGGGAAGTCAGTGCTCTGTTTGAAAACATCGGCACCGTGATTGATGGGATGGGGACTCTTTCTCAACCCTTGCAGGTCACCGATATAAAGGACGCAAAGGCCCTTGTCGTAAAACAAGGCAGTATTGAATTCAATCATATGAACTTCAGCTATGCGATGGCCAATAAAGAGGGTGAAATACAACAACAGCGCATTATTAATGATTTAAATTTACATATTAAAGCAGGGGAAAAGGTGGGTATTGTCGGACGTTCTGGTGCGGGGAAATCAACACTGGTCAATGCTTTAATGCGCTTTTACGATTTAGAATCTGGATCCATTCACATTGATGGCCAAGATATCTCAAAAGTTCAGCAAGAAACCTTACGCGCAAATATCGCAATGGTCACTCAAGATACATCGCTTTTGCATCGATCTGTGCGAGACAATATTTTGTATGGGCGTCCAGACGCCTCAGAAGAAGATTTACAACAAGCGATCAATAAAGCAGAAGCCCATGAGTTTATTCTAGGGCTGGCTGACTTAGCGGGTAATACCGGATTGGATGCCCAAGTAGGGGAGCGAGGAGTGAAGTTGTCTGGCGGGCAACGTCAACGTATTGCGATCGCTCGTGTCCTGTTAAAGAACGCGCCCATTTTAATTCTTGATGAAGCGACTTCAGCGCTAGATTCTGAAGTAGAAGCCGCTATTCAGCACAGTTTATATCAACTTATGAAAGGTAAAACAGTCATCGCCATTGCTCATCGTTTATCAACCATCGCAGCCATGGATCGATTAATTGTCATTGACGAAGGTAAAATAGTTGAGCAAGGCAGCCATCAAGAACTCATTGAGCATAAAGGCATTTATGCCCAATTATGGGCACATCAGACTGGCGGCTTTATTGCTGACAATTTAACCTAGATCATGGCGTCCTTAAATAGAGACAAACTCACCTAAGGTCCGGTTTTTTTGTACTTCTCGGTAATCAAAAACCTGGCCATTCATCGTGATGTAGACACCCGATGGCAATACTTGAACCGCTGCCATGGCGCAGCCTAAATTAAATAAAGCGTCAGACCCTTTAAACTGATACGGAATCATCGCCCCTAATAAGACGACCGTTTTATTAGGCATTAATTGAGCCGCAATGGTGTGTGCCGATGCCACCATAGTATCCGTGCCATGAGTAATTATTATGTGCTTGTCTGCACTGTCATTACAGGCCTGCATTATATGCAGCCTGTCTTCATCGCTCATTTCCAAACTGTCTTTTAGCATCAGTGTGTCAATAGTAATGTCTAGCGTATTTCTTGATTGTGCCAGCATCTCTTTTAATGAAGATTGATTAAAAACAAGTTCTCCATTCAATGGATTATATTGTTTATCGAGCGTGCCACCCGTAATTAAAACTTTCATTTCTGTTACCTCCTGTACAATTTCTTTAATTTGCTTGACTGAACTATACCTAAAAATTCTTGCTATTCGCATACAACTATAAGCTACATCAAGTTATGTCCTTTGATTTGGTCGATTCACTGTCTATAATTCGCGCCAGCTGCATCCCTCTTTCTGATAGGAACCCTAATGAAATACCTTGTACCGTGGCTTTCGCCATTAATATTATTACTCCTGCCTAACTTAGCATTTGCTTCAGGCGATGCAGGCGAATGGATAGATTTAACCAGACACTGGATTGGCTATACGGCCATTACCGTTTTTGTACTGGGTTATATATTAGTTATATTCGAAGAACAAATTCACATGCGTAAATCAAAACCCGTGATGATTGCCGCGGGCATCATCTGGATTTTAATCGCTTCCGTCTACGCGAACAATGGGTTTAATCATTCTGCAGAAGTCGCTATTCGTCATAACTTTCTTGAATACGCAGAACTTTTCTTTTTCTTAATCGTCGCAATGACCTACATTAACGCCATGTTAGAACGTGGCGTATTTGATGCCCTACGCAGCTGGTTAGTCGCCAAAGGCTTTAGTTACAAAACATTATTTTGGTTAACCGGTATTTTAGCTTTTTGCATATCGCCTATCGCTGATAACTTAACAACCGCATTAATTATGTGTGCTGTTGTTATGGCAGTGGGGGCTAATAAACCTGCATTTATTGGTATTTCTTGTATTAATATCGTCGTTGCGGCAAATGCAGGGGGTGCTTTTAGCCCGTTTGGTGATATTACAACGTTAATGGTTTGGCAAAAAGGGCTTCTTGATTTCTCTACCTTCTTTAATCTATTTATACCTTCAGTAGTCAACTTTATAATTCCAGCCGTTATTATGAGTTTTGCATTACCAACAGGTACTCCTGATCCAAATGACAATGGGTCAATCACAATTAAGCCAGGCGGACTGCAGATTGTCGGTTTATTTCTCATGACGATTATCACCGCAGTCAGTTTCCACAATTTCCTACATTTACCTCCGGTGTACGGCATGATGTTTGGTTTGGGCTATTTGAAATTGTATGGTTTTTACATTCGTCGTTTTAAAGAAGGTCCGATGGAGATGGACAATATAGACCTTCCCCCAAGCAGTGAGCCACGCCGTGATGGCTTCGACATTTTTGACAAGGTTGCAAAGTCAGAGTGGGATACTTTATTTTTCTTTTATGGCGTCATTCTTTCGGTAGGTGGTTTAGGTTTTATGGGGTACCTAGACCTGTCATCTAGCTATATTTATGGTCAATTAGGTCCCGACGCTGCCAACGTGCTGGTCGGTATTATGTCTGCGATTGTTGATAATATTCCCGTCATGTTCGCCGTATTAACAATGAATCCAGATATGTCTGAATTTCATTGGCTTCTCGTCACACTTACTGCGGGTGTAGGCGGCAGTATGCTTTCAATAGGCTCTGCCGCTGGTGTTGCCCTCATGGGTCAGGCTCGAGGACACTATACCTTCTTTGGGCACTTAAAATGGACCCCCGTTATTGCCTTAGGATATGGTGCGAGTATTTATACTCACTACTTAATTAACGGCTAAGACAATAAACGTTTTATCCGCATAATCAAAGGGAGGCTTTTATAGCCTCCTTTTTTTTATCATCTATTTGAGACACTGCTGTATTGTGTATAACGCTTATCAGCCCAATCCTTTTAATAATCAATAGTTATAAAAAAACCTCGCCTTACACCAGTAAGACGAGGCTTCATAAAGCAATACTTTATTTAAATAGAATGTCTCTAATGATACCCAATCGCCAAGGGTACGAAGGCTACAATCACCAGCGCAATTCCCATCACAGTTAAAGGTAAGAGGAATTTCTCATGACGGTACCAAAAGTTGTGCCCTTCTTGTGATGCCAAAGCCACTTCTTTTTCCCCCACCACTTGCCGGGTGAGTAGATGGTTTAAGGCCACAGGGGGACTTAGATACCCTAGTTCAAACGCCACCAATGTCACCATCCAGAAGTGCACGGGATCAATGCCGCTCTCATAAGCGATCGTGGCGATCGTCGCACTGACTAAAATAACAGCACCGTATGGATCCATTACCATGCCAATCACGACAAGAATAACGACTAGAAGCCCCATGGCTAACCAAATTGACTCAAAACTACCCGGTACAAGGTCCATTAAATGAGAGCGTTCTATCACCCCACCAATACTAACAGACAACCCCATTAGCATTAATAAGGCACCAATATGCCCTGTTGTTTCTGTTGTCGCTTCGCGTAATGTCTTTTCAATCGAGTCGTTACCGCTTTTTAAATCCTTCCAAGATTCTTCCAAGCGATTTTCGATGTGGTCAATATTCATTTTTTCACGGCCAACTTTTTCTTGGCTCATGCGTTCATAAATCAGTACAACTAAAAGCATAACTGGAAGAATAAAAGGCGCGGAAAACTCATCAAGATAAGCATTTAAGAAAATAGCGTAAAACGCTAAAGTAAGTGCGATTAAGATGCCATACGGAACTAATTTCCATAATGCTTTTTTCGTTTCAGGCCAAGCGACAGATGCTTTTTCAATACTCAATGTCCCTTGCTTAGTCAACATCGCAACGGCCGCGAATAACACCGCGGTTAATAAGAATACATTCACACCCCAACCAAATAATTCGTCGGTTGTTACTTCTTTATTCAGTGCCGCAATAATGACGACCAATAAACAAGGCCGAAGTACAACGCCCATGCTGCCCGACATCGCAGTTGCCGCAAGCGCGAGTTGACGACGAGCACCAGCGCGACGCAGTTCATTATAAATCAGACCACCAATTGCGATAACAAAAATACCCGAGGCACCCGTATAAGCGGTAGGTAATGCGGCAATAACCACGACCACAACGGCTAACATTTCAGGAGGTAAATTCCACGGACGAAATATATTAAATACCGCTTGAGCCATTTGCGTTCGCTTTACTAACATCCCGATCCAAACGTACAAACCTACGTTTAAAAACAGCTGTGATAATTCCATCATCTGATTGAGATAAATCCCAATACCGGCCGAATGACCATTCGATATAAAATAAGTACCTGAAATAATACACATAGTGGCATACAGCGGGATCGACAACTGAGCTTTGAGAAAATTACCGCCTGGCTTGGCATCCTTTGGCACGAAGATAAATTGATAAACACTTAAGCAGAAGATCGCACCAAAACCTGATATCCACAGATAATGTAATAAGCCATGCTCAGAGCTCACGACAATACCCGCATTAAACACAACTTCCTTAAAGCTATAAACAGAAAAGAATAAGATACCGCTAGCGACCATTTGCGCAAAAGAAGCTACACGATAATCCATTACCGTTTCCATAGGACGCAAAGCAATGTGATGACGTCTAAATAACGCGGTCATCCCACAAATAAGCACTAGAACAGCAAGCATAATGCGCTGTGCATGCAAACCGAATTCGCCAAAGCCTGCAACAGAAAGCTCTAATGCACGAAAGGCCTTAACGGCAGGAGTAATTCGATCAACCGTTTGCTCGTAGGTCTGGGTTTTCATCTTACAAACCGATTGAGCATTCACCAAAGACTGACGTAATAGACTTTCATCAACAGGCTCAGAATCGTCAAATAGATCCCATTCGTCCTCATCGGAAGAAACCGCGTTTTCAGCAAT
Organism: Oleispira sp.; assembly: GCA_051276935.1. GTDB lineage: Bacteria > Pseudomonadota > Gammaproteobacteria > Pseudomonadales > Oceanobacteraceae > Oleispira. Next base: position 17,572 of record JBNMPQ010000005.1, read on the forward strand.
TAGCCGTGCAAGCTGAGCATCGATATCACCCTTTATTTCGCAATTAGGCTGAACCGGATCAAAGCGCAACTGAAAATAGCCATCCCATACGTTCTCGCCTAATTTTAATAATTGGGCATGAGTTGCATGACTGGTATTTAAAAGTATGACAAAAATCAAAACCAAAAAGGCTGGCATGGCTGCCAGCCATTCAAAGCCAGTTCGATTCGCCAAGCGAAGGGTCTGGGTCATGGTAGATACCTATGTTCGAGTATTACTTTGTTCGAGTACTTTTTCGGGTACTGATTTTTAAGTATTTATTATATTTATAATAGAAATTACTGAGTGTTTTCTATTCTAGTTTTTCAACACATTCCGCTGCGACCGGATTTGCTTTACAACGTAGTTTACGCATCAGTTTCAACATTTTCCCGTCATAAACACCTTGATCACGTAACTGAATACGCACATCGCGCAACATACCGCTGTACTGCTGCTTGGCATCGTCTGATAAATCAATCCAATATTTCGGATCAATTTCATTGGTTTCCTTCTCAACGAATTCATTCACCTTATCAAAGTAGCTAGCGATTTTAGCTCTAGAGTTTTGTGCAAAACCTGCAGGAAATTTATCCGCACGAATTAAAAGCTGAAAATCCATATACGCTAATACGAAGCGTAAAATGCCGCCATTTTTTTCTAAGCCTTTATAAAGCTCTAATGGTTTGTAGGCCACTGCAGGGGCATAAGCAACATCAACACTGCCATTATTGAATTTGCCAGAAAAATTAGCAGAGTTTGAGGGCACCATAGAAGCACCAATATGATTGACCAAAAAGATTGAAGGTTCATCATAATCAATGGTTGCAATGCGCTTGCCTGATAGTTCTTCAACCGTATCAATCGTTTTATCACGAGTGAATAAATAGATAGGTCCAGCTGGCATGATGCCTGCAACCTCATATTGACCTTCACGCATGTACTTAGCCGCTTTAGGGCTAGCAAGCGTTGCGAGAAGTTGACGTAACATTTTTTGATTAGGAATCGCACCAATGGCTTCAATGGTTGCCGTAAATTTATTAAACGGACGCGCACGTGCCCCTGTCACTAATGCAGCATCACATTGCCCAGCTTTAAAATCGTCAACGGCAATTTTTTCATCGGTGTAAGGACGGGGCTCTAAATCGACTCCCCATTCAGACGCAATGGTTCTGTAATCTTTCATGGTACTAAACAACGTGCCGTTAGCACCCAGTGGATCAAACACACATACAGTTAATTTTGGTAATGATTTCATTTCAGGAAGCTGTGCAAATACCCATGAAGGCAGCAGCAGAACAAAAAATAGTATTGTACGCATTTTATTAATCCTCTAATAAGTCATTAATATCTAAAGCTTCTTCTGCTGGAGATGCATCATCCCAAAAGGTGCCTAAGCCACCAATAGGTGTGCGGCTGCCCGTTGCTTCTGTCCATAAACGATCAGATACGGCTAATACTTGCTGAGTCGCGACGATGTCCAGCATGCGATATTGCACATTAGAAGGCGTTGTTTTAACTGACTGGGCGTGACGACGAATGGCATCACGTAGGCGCTCTTCATTACCAGAACCGTCTGCAATAACGACTTCAATCGCTTGTGCTAGACGAACACCCGACTTATTGGCTATATCGCTGGCATCAACGAGTTCTTGCCAAGGATCAACACCCTCTGGAGCATTGTCCGGCATCATTGTCCAAACGGCCGCTTGCATCGCTTTTGGAACACCCCACCAGCGCTGAGCATCGATACACTGACTACCACGAACAGATTTCATCGCGATATCTTTCGGTACGCCCACTTCACCCTGACCCCGTAAATCACTCATGACTGCTTGTAAACCACTGACAAGACCTAGCATCCAAAAGAATTCTTCATCTTTATCTAAATCAGGACATTCACCGCCAGGCTCACCAAACTCAGACACTAGATGCTTATAAGCTTTGTATTGACGATTAGCAGCGATAGAAAATAAACGTTTTTGACGAATGCGTGCATCTTTAGCCTCACCGATATTTTGCACTTTATAAGCGCGGAGATAGGTTAAACCTTCTTCGTTTGCTTTTGCTTCGGCACAAGCACCCGCTTGCATATACATAGAAGTTGCTAGACGATCAGGAGACCACGTCAACTCACTAAAAGAGAGAAGCATTGGGGTCATGCTCTCGCTCATTGCACAACCCATTTCTGTGTCATCTGTTTTCATTACGTATGGCATGGCGTAATCTTCGGCATAGTCATAAGCAAACCAGCCAGTGGTTGTATAAATAGAGCTACAACCTGTCATCGTTATTAGAATGAGTACCGCAAGAGTGGTTCGAATACTTAAATACATTTCAATACCCTATATGTAACTTTTTGTTATTTTAGGTTGCTGATAATACAGTAATTGATGACCATTGCTAGCCTTTAGCAGGCTCAAAACCCTGGGATATTTCAATGAAAATAATCATTAAACAAACAGCTGATCAGTAAAGGTCTTTTACTGCCAGCTGGTCATGAATTTATAATCGTTACAGGCCTTATTTCACTTCTGAACGCTGCCAAGTTTGTGAGCGCCCGAATAATGAGATTCCAACATAACCACGAACGTCAAGTTCGTCTGGGTTATCTGTAACCGTAAAGTTTCCGTTATAAACAGTTCCTGATTCAGGGTCTAATAATTGCCCATCTTCCCACTCACCCTCAGCGATGCGTTGAACGTCCCAAATGAACTGCATACCTTCTACTGGTTTATCCTTTTTATCGCCTTCACAATTGTCACAAAGGCCATGAACAGTAGTTTGTTTCAATACTTTTGTGATCACTCCGACCATGGTGCCATCTTCTGCAAGCGACAGCGTCACCATGCTCTTTACTTCTCCTGTATCATCATCAACGGTATACCAGTCACCTAAAGCAGAGTCTTGCGCGTAAAGAGTGTTACTCAGTAGCACGATCAATAATAAACTAAACGATAATGTTATTGTCTGTAAGGGTTTCATTTTATGTGCCTTTATATAAGAGTTTGACTAATAAGTTTGATCATTTTACTTCACCCACCCAAAGTTACAATATGTAACAGGTGTTAAATATTCAGTCAGTTTGTCAGATTTAAGCGAGTCAATTTGAATAAGTTTCACATTGATAAAGGTCACCACTCACATTTTCTTCCATTTCTTTTCGAAAGAACTAAGGTAACGTTGAAGTGTCCTAAATTATCGTTAATTTTTATAACCATTATTAGAAAGTTTGCATTAAAACAGCATCAAGCACGGTGTGCGAGTACTCACTATTAAAATAATTTACAGGTTTGGAAATTTGACGTTCTAAAAAACGTCTACTATATAACTAAGACTGAATATAAATTCGCCCACCCAGTAAGATCAGGGAAGTCATAATGAACCGATTTTTATTTGCTAGCGTGTTAACCGCTGCTGCTTTTCAACCGGCGATTGCCGCTGAGCAAATTTACGAACTAGAAGTGCAAACAGACAGTAACTGGACCAGTATCGAAATACGTGACGATGCAACGTTTGTTAATGCTCCTCCAGGCCAAAGTATGAATGTCACCGCAAAAGATGGCATTAAGTCGTATACTATATCGCCTAAAAAAGTGCATTTACGTTCTAGAACTCGAGGGGATGTAACAATGAACTTGTTTGTGAAATCGCAGAACAACGTTCTTGGCATACATATCTGCAAAGGCTCGCCGAATAGCTACACGTTTATCAAATCTCAACAAGCAAAACAAAAGAATGATGTAAAAGAAAAAGATTATTGTGAGACCGCAGCATTAGTACTGCAGCTTTTTTAATAGGATTAAACAAGCTTAATGACTTATCACCGTTGGTTTACTGGCGGCATAGACTTATTAACTGATAGTTAATTTATTTTATGTTCACACACAAAAAAGCAATGCACGTAAGCATTGCTTTTTTGTTTCATCTCAATTGCGAGGTTTATTGTTTTAGGCTGTAGGCGTTATATTCTTAACATTTTTTGCCGTAAAATACGCAAAACCTCCTTCGATGTCTCCAACTTCTACACGATGAGGTGATAAAGGTGAGTTTTTCAGACTCGCAACATAGACACCCTTAGATGTTATCAGGTTCTTATCTATATCATTAAAATGGGGTTGCGAAAAAGCAAAGGTTTGCCGCTCACATCCTCGTTCAAGAGTCATTATTAACTGAGCATCTGCTAACTCATTAGCTCGAGAAAAATTAACATAAGTGACCTGATACTCTTCTTCGAACTCGTATAAAAAACGACCAACCTGCTGACGACTGATGCTCATATGACTGAACTACCTATATATAAACAAATGATTCACTATAAGTATTAGCTAGGATTCTTCTGCTTTTCAAATCAAAATAACAGAAAACTACAGACCATTTTTACATGTCATTTTTAAGTTAGTTTTTCCTATGTTTTATCTAAATTATTGTCACTCTATTGTCACTTTGTTACTTTTCACCTTACTTCTCTTTGAGTTATCATGACAAAGCTGTCTTATAAGACGTTAAGATAAAGCTATTATTTCAAGTAGTTTTTTTAGTTTAATGCCTTTAATCAGTAAATTAATTTGATATAAACTAATCCAACATGACCACTAACCACGTATGATTCTAATTATTGAATAACATACAATCTCTTTAATCAGATAGGATTAAATTTCGTTATGAATGAGAAAATTGCTAACATTTTATTAGCCCATGGCAGCAGAGATCCTAAGTGGCAAATCCCTTTTCAAGACATGACGCAAGCTATTCAACAACATGATGAGAGTACCTCATTAAATGGATCTCAAGAGATGATCGTTGAACTCGCTTATATGGAGCTGTGTGAACCAAGTCTTGAAAGTATGTGCGAAAAACTTTTCAAACAAGGCGTTGAGCTGATCAACATTTACCCAGTATTTTTTGCCGCCGGCATACATCTTCGTGTCGACGTTCCGAAGCAATTGAAAGCAATTGAAGCTGAGCTCGGGGTGAGAACTAAATTACATCCTCCAGTAGGTCAAGAGAAAGCTGTACAAGATGCTATAACGCAAGTGATTCTAGAAAGGTTATGAGTTCACACCTAGAGCCAAAGTTTCTAAATTGATCTTAACTTCGTTGATTTATTGTAATAACTTATATTAACTAAGAAATATAATCAGAATGACTTTCGCCAAGGACTGCACATGTCTCGCTTATTTTTCCAAATCATAAGTTTAGTAGTTGTATTTGCTATTCCCTCTCACGTTTACGCCAACAACGAAGCTGAATTGGATAACGTACGCATAACCGCAAAAGATGACCCTCTTACCGAGATTTCGACTAAGAAGCTAATACGCGTGCCGGGGTCAGGTAATGACCCCCTCAGAGCCATAGAAGCGTTACCTGGGGTTACTTTTACAACTGGTAGACGTGCAGAACCTGCCGTGCGTGGGTCATCACCAGACGACAACAGATACATCATCGATTTCATGCCAGTAAGAAACATTTTTCACTTTGATGGCTCTAGTCTATTGAATGATAATGTTATTAAAGATTTCAAATTAGACGCTGCCGCATTTGATGCTCAATATAATGATGCGACAGGTGCCGTTATTGAAGCCAATTCACGGGCGCCTTATACCGATAGAAAACAAGCAGTTATTGATTTTAGTTTGCTAAAAGCCGGCATATTATTAGAAACACCGGTTTCAGAAAATTCAGCGGCTTACCTGTCGGTTAGACAAAGTCTGATCCACCTTTATATTGAAAATTTGCTCGATGACGAGGACTTTCAATTCACCACCGTGCCGGAATACTTTGATTACCAAGCTAAATATCAGCTGCAGCTATCCGGTGGCGATACGTTAAACATTCAGGCACTTGGTACGAGAGACAAAGCGGGGTTATTATTCGACGATGAATCCGATCAAGTTAAACGCGACCCAGGCCTATCTGGAGGCGTAGAATTTAATTCCTATTTTCACTCACAAGGTATTGTATTAGAGAACACTTTATCCGAGACAACCCAACTTAAAACGGGTTTTTCTCACATGCTAAGTGATTTCTCATTGGGGTTAGGACTCGATAACAGTATCAAAGCGACTTCCAATGACTATACACTGCGATCTCACTTAACCACGGATATCAATCTAGATCATACACTTCGAACGGGCATTGACATTCTTGAACGCCAAATTGATTTCAAGGGTGACTTTACCGCCCCCGCCTGTGATGAATTTAGACCCGATTGCCGCTTAGTGGATAGTAAAGAACGTATTGTAGAAAGCGATAACCTAAAAATTTATAATTATGACATTTTTGTTGCTGACGATTGGTTTTTTAGCCCTACTTTAACGTTAACTCCCGGTATTTTGTGGTCTTATGATGACTATTCTGAACAAACTTTTATCCAAGGAAAATTCAAACTGCGTTGGGAGTTCATGGATTATTGGTGGCTCAATAGTGCATGGGGGCAATATCATAAATTCACCGATAACTTCGGCGAAGTGGCGCAAGGATTTGGCAACCCTGATCTTAAACAATCTACTGCAGATCATTATACGTTAGGCGTTGAACATCAAATTGATGAATCAACGTTAATTAAAGTCGACACCTATTATAAAACTTTTGATGACCTCTCTATTTCTCGCCAAAATCAAGAGCGCGTTTACCCAGGATTAACCGACGAAGAATACTTATCACTTCCACGGTATAGCAACGATGCCGACGGCGATGCTTATGGTTTTGAGCTATTTATCAACAAATCGTTTAGTGAAGGTTGGTATGGTTGGTTATCAGCGGCGTATTCAGAAACACGCCGTTATAACAAACTGACCGGTGAAGACTTCAAATATCAATACGACCAACCTTGGATCGTTAATCTAGTATCAAGCCATGAACTGAATAAAGACTGGACCATTGGCTTTAAATGGCGCTATCAAAGTGGCCAATTAATTACCCCCGTTATAGGGACAAGCCCTAGCACGAATCCTGACTTCCCAGATTTAGTAGACCCTATCTATGGTAACCTCAACTCTCAGCGCTTAGCTGACAGTCATAAACTCGACGTTCGCTTAGACAGAAATTACCAATATAAGACTTGGAATATGGATTTATACGTCGAAGCTCTGAATCTTTATAATCAGGCCAATGTAACAGGCTATGACTACAACGCTGATTATACTGAAAAAGAAGACGTTACGGGACTTCCCACCATCATTTCTTTTGGCATAAAAGCCAATTTATAAGACTAAATACGACTCTAGTCTAGGCCGTATGAATGTCTTTGTGTGCTTATGTAAAGCGCCGTTATTAATCACCACAGTACAATCTAACAATAATAAGGAATACTAATGAGTGACTTATACGATTACCCAGTAGTCATCGAAGTCCCCGTCGCGTGGGGTGAAATGGATTCATTCAAACACATCAATAATGTGCATTATTTTCGATATTTCGAAAGTGCTCGTACCAAGTATGTTGAAGAATTGAAAATTCTCGATTTTATGAATGATTATGCAAAAGGACCTATTTTATCAGAAACATCGGCCAAATTTTTAGCACCCGTTGCCTACCCAGATACACTTTCTATCGGTATTCGTAGCATCAAAGCAGAAGGAGGCAAGCTAATTCAGGAATATGCTATTTGGAGTCAAGAACAGTCTAGATTAGTCACTAAAGGAGAAAGCACCATGCTATTTTTTGACTACAAGCTTGGCAAACGTTGTGATATTCCCACTGAACTGGCAACTCGAATGGTTAAGTTAGAACCTCTACTAGCACAATCTTTAGTAGCAGCAAGCCTCTAATATAATATTTTTTGAGGGTTGTTTTATTCCGACTCAACCCTCACATTAGCTACTCACCAGCGCAATGTAGCCTAAGGCGGAAAAAATGCTAATCGGTAAACGAGAAGAGTTTGATTTAAATGAGATGGCTATTTTTGTGCGCGTGGTCGAATCAGGCAGTTTCACGGGTGCAGCGAAAGCCCTAGGCCTCCCCAAGTCTACTGTAAGCCGTAAAATCACTCAGTTAGAAGAAAGATTAGGCGTGCGTCTAATTCAACGTACTACAAGAAGTCTAAGCCTCACAGATACTGGCAGTGCCTATCATGAGCAATGCGCCCGTATCTTAGGCGATATAGAAGAAGCTAATATTGCCGTTACCCAAATGCAGAGCACCCCTTCCGGCACATTGCGCATCACTGCACCAGTATTATTTGGTTCCACTGTATTATCGGGTTTAATTGCCGAGTATATGGAGCTTCATCCGCAAGTTAATATTGACCTGATATTGACCGACCAAATGTTAGATTTAGTTCAAGATGGTATTGATGTTGCTTTTCGAGTTGGGCATTTAGAAGATTCATCTCTCATTGGCCGTTACTTAGGTGATGTCAAAGCCATTCTCTGTGCAAGCTCAGACTACGTAGAACGCTTTGGGAAACCATCCCACCCTGACGAGATAAGCAAGCACCAAGTAATCTCTGCAACCGGTTGGACTCAGTGGTCTCTCAAAGGTCCTGAATCGCAAGAGATAAATGTCAATATTAAGCCGCGTTTAAAAGTTAATGATCTTTCAAGCCTGTATACTCTTGCGCTATCAGGTGCCGGAATTACTGCCCTGCCAGTACTAATAGCTGCTTCAGCAATCAAAAGTAAAAATTTAATTCCAATATTATGTGACTGGCCTTTTGAAGCGCATCCTATTCATACTCTTTATGCGAGCAACCGACATCTATCGGCTAAGGTAAGAAGCTTCGTTGACTTTGTTATTGAACAAGTAAGACCCAATCCACCTTGGTTAGTGGATATGGAAGGATACGATAAGTGTGAAGCAGAACTTCCCAAAGCAGATACATGATTACGAGAGCTTTTCTAAGCTCTCTATTATTTTTTTCATCCGAGCTGGATTAATTTTATCGGTTTTGAAAAGCGAATCAATATGAACTAAAAACGTATGCAAGTCTTTGTCTAAACTCAAACCGTCATTGAATATTTTATTCGTACGTGATGTGGCTTTTTCGATGCTAGTTTGTAAACTTTTTTCCTACGCCTCATCCATACCAAGGTATTACATCGACGTTTCAATATTGTCTGCCATATCTTCAACAACATCAGCAATATCCTTCATGACGCATTGATAGCTTTCGTCGACTGACGACATTAAACCTTTCATTTTAATGGTCAAACTTCGTACTAAACTTTTCTCTAACGCTAAATTTTCGAGCGTATCTAATGCTTGAATCCGTGCATCTGTACCTTGTAATAAAGAGAATATATTGTCTTTTATTGCACCGTACTTCTTTTCATCGTCGATGGGCATATTTTTTACTAGTAAAGACACAGATTCATCATTCGTTACAGAACGGTGCCGAAAATCAACGTACCGGCCTTGGTCTCTCATCTCTTCTAACAGACGAGACTCCAATGCTTTCATCAAGCCATTCGCTTCCATATTTTTTACTGCAAATTGACTGTGCAGCTGCAAACTGCAACTAATGCCATAGGACTTCAGCGCTTGAAATACACGCATACCTAACTCATCAAGATTATCACATTGGTTAACATCCAATAAAAATTGAATATTAACCCCTAAATCACTGGTATCCGACATAGCAATAAATGCCATTTCGTTAGCTTGTGCTAACTGCATTTTTAACTGATCATTAGCGATTTTGTTGATAATGACTCTCTCTAAGCGATCATGAAGCTCAGTTTTAAGGTCGCCACATCAGCGCCGCTATTATAAGCCGCTAAACGCTCGTCATTATCATCAACAGAACTCACAAAAACCACAGGGATATCAAAAGAGGCTTTTATTTTTTTACAGATATCAAACACAGGCACGGATGAAAACGTCATATCAGCCAACACAAGCTGATAGACATCATCGTTTAGCGCCTGAAGAAAGTCTCTTCATCGTTAATTAAAATCGACTTAAAGGATTCATCAAGATGATTTTCAAGGTATAGATCATTGTCACAGCCGAGAAGAGTAACAGAATAGCTAGCCGCCATGCCAACCTCATACAAAAATTAATAGAAATATCAGATATTGTTAAGGTATAGAAAACTAGGTGAAAGCTTGCAATATGTTGACGTATAAAGCGCAAACAATTGAAACTGAATCATATGGCCTTCGATAACGACACCGTCAGATAATCATCCGCTCTCGGGCTTTAACAATAGCTTGGGTACGACTCTTAGCCCCTAATTTAGCATTGATCTTTCGAGCATGAGTTTTAACAGTATGCAAAGAAATAAAGAGTTGATCTGCAATACCTTGATTAGAATAGCCTTCTGCGATTAAAACCAGCACTTCTTGCTCTCGAATACTCAAATTAGAGGAATCGATGAAGGCAGGAGACGTCTGTAACGCGGCCGCATCATGCTTACTCTCAGAATTGATATCCATTGTCGATACCGCCACAAACTTCATTGAGCCAAAAGCAGATTCTAAATCAACCATACTTTTTGATACAAATTGACTTAAATTCAGTTGTATTTTCTCTTTTTCTGCGAGCTGCAGAGCTTGCTGCCAAATTTTCCTAGCCTTGTCTGTTTCTTTGGTCGAAGCGTACACCGCGGCCTTAAGCAAGGTTCCAGTCAGCTGAATAATTCCGGCTTGATCTTTTAAAGGCGCACTGTCCAATACCCGAATAACATTCGAATATTCTTTCTTTTGAAACAATACGCGAGCGCTGGATAATTGATATAAACCTGACTGCATTGGAAACAATTCAGTATGGTTTACGCATAATTGATCATGTTCTTTAGTAACGCGATTTAAACATTCTTGAGCACGATCCCATTTGTCCAAGGACATCCATACATTCGCTTTTACAATGGCAATCCAATTCTCGTAGACCTGCTCTGATACTTGCCAGCGCTGCATTAAACGTTCAGCTTCGGAAATAATGGCTAAAGCCGCCTTGCCTTCATTGTTCATAATATGAATCAATGCTAATAAGCTATAACCGTAAAGAATAATCACGTCTCGACTGCGATTGGCTTCATTGATTCCAATATAAGCATCTTGTCTAGCACCCTCGACATCACCTTTTAGCCAACGTAAAAACGCTCGATAAGTAATTAACCGAGCGTGTGGAAATAAACGAGCTTGCTGCGGTAAACTCAACGTCAGTTCTAAACCTTGATTTACGACCTCCCCACTACGAAGAAGATGTCCGCGATATTGCTCCACCCTCGCGTAATCAAAAAGGGCAAAAATTTCTAAACTCAATGCCTGATGTTGACGAGCAATTTCAATCGCCAAACGGTTCCAAATACGCGCACTTTCAGGATTCTGACTAACCAGCTCTATATTGCAAAGCGTGGAGCACATCAATACTCGAATGGGGAAACGATCTTCAGGTAACTCGCGCAAGGCCAGTTCACATAAACTTCGAGCTTGAGCATGATCGCCTTCACCACGAGCTATAAAACCCCGTAATGCGAGCAGTTGCCCTGGGTAGTCTCTTTCTATTTGATGAGTATCCAATTGATTCACCAATCGCCCTACCGCAGCATATTGATACGTTAATAATAAACTCCAGATCTGCATCATTTGTAAACGAGCAGAGCTGGCAATAATGTCGCTACCAGCAACATCACACCACGCTAATACCGTCGCGAAATCGAGGTCAGCAATGATGCGATCAACTTCACTTTCGATCCATAAAGCCGCTTCCTGAGTAAGCTTACCCAAACGCGCATGCTGCAAAGCTTCAACTCGAAAACCTTGCTGCTTTAGGCTATGAAAAGCCGCTAGATGTGTCTGCTCTCGTTCTTGCTCACTTCTGTATTGGCATAATAGGTCTGCCAATAACGGGTGTAAGGTAAACCAGCCCGCACGTTGATCAATACTATTAATGAATAAATTATGATGAACCAATTGTTGAATCCAGTGGCTACTATCGTTAATGCCTAAAACTTCATTGCATAAGATTTCATTAAAACTGGTAAGCGGAGCGATGCGTATTAAAAAATCTTTTACTTCGGTGTCTAGTTCAGACAGAACCTCACCCATCAAATAATCTGCTAGCTGCTCTCTTTCATGGACTAGATCCTCTGGCCATGTTGTATTTTCCCGACACAATAACCATAAACCTAGCCCTGCTGGCCAACCTTGCATCCTCTGCATCAATATAAGCGCTTGTTGCTGATCATTAATACCGGCCTGTTCTAGCCAAGCAGTAACTTGCTGAAAATTAAAAGCTAAATCTTGCTGCTTGATAAACTCTAAGCGTGAATCCAGTCTTAAACGCCCTAACGAATTCGGAATGTAACGCGACGCAATTAACAGGCGCATATTGGGGGGTAACTGAATCATTAAAAACTCAATAACGTGCCACGCAGCGGGATCTTCTATTTCATGAGCATTATCGAGCACGATCACAAGCGAACAACTCAAGCCCGCCAGCTCACTCAAAAACAATAATAATACCTCTTCGCAATCCAACGAACCTTGGTTCATTGTTGCAGACCAATGAGCTAAAGCATCTGTCGCGACACCCGCCATAACTTTATTTGCCGCTTCAAGTAAGTGACGTAACAGAAAGGCCTCATGATTGTCTTTACTATCGAGGGTTAACCACAAGCCTATGGGGCCTTGTTTAACATCAGGCGGGCTAACGTGCTGACGATACCAGTCACTCAAAAGCACACTTTTACCATAACCCGCAGGGGCTAGTAACCAGGTAATGGCCTTGCCCTGAGAAAGCTTGTTGGATAATTCAGTGCGCGCCAAAAAATGATCAGGCAACTCAATAGCTTGACTTTTCAGAGTCACCCGAGAGGACAATACTTTTTGATCTAACTTTGATAACCAAGCTTGTTGATCTGAATTAAATGTAGCCGTCTTCATTAGTGCCATAAGCTTATTACATTTCTATTTTGTATTATTATTTTCACTTTTAAAGCGCATTCATTAAAGCTAAAAGTGACAGTCCATGAGATCACGCTCACCGCTGTAACTCAACATAACACGTCGGCCCGCAACATAAAATTACACAATGCTCTGAGTTTTTTTTATAACAGAAGTAAAAAAAGCCGCACTTTTAAAAAATATAACCTTCAACAGAAAGTCATTTTTTATAAAAGATACAGCTTTTGAACAGGGTATCGCATGCAAACAGATCTTCTCACACAGTAAGAAGATCAAGAATACAGTATCACTAAGTGATTACATCATGCCTCCCATGCCACCCATTCCGCCCATGTCAGGCATAGCAGCAGCGCCTTCTTCAGCAGGAGCATCCGCAACCATCGCTTCGGTTGTGATCATCAAACCAGCGATAGAAGCCGCGGCTTGAAGAGAAGACCGCGTTACTTTAGCAGGGTCTAAGATACCCATGGCAATCATGTCGCCATATTCACCGGTGCTGGCGTTAAAGCCAAAGTTGCCTGTGCCAGATTTAACTTTATCCACAACCACTGAACCTTCAGCGCCTGCGTTAGCGGCGATTTGACGAATAGGAGATTCCATCGCGCGCAATGCTAAGGCAATACCGACGTTTTGGTCTTCGTTATCACCTACAACCGTTACCGAAGATAATGCTCGTACCAAAGCAACACCACCACCAGCAACAACACCCTCTTCAACGGCTGCGCGAGTTGCATGAAGTGCATCATCAACACGGTCTTTCTTTTCTTTCATTTCCATTTCAGA
>JBNMPQ010000006.1:0-28715 GCA_051276935.1 Oleispira sp.
AATATCATCGCGATTGACTTGAGCGGCCGCTCTTTGGCCTATGCCAAGCAACAGGCGAGTAAATATAACGTAGAGAACATCCAGTTTATTCAAGCCGACATTTTAGAATTCAGCGATTTCCCAATATTGTTTGATGTCATTGAATGCTCTGGTGTCTTGCACCACATGGAAGACCCCGAACTAGGTTTACAGAGTTTGCAAAGACTTTTATCACCCACAGGTGTCATGAAGATTGCTTTATACAGTGAGACAGCGCGTAAGCAAGTAATCACTTTCAGGAAAATAATCACACAAAATAAACAACAATCAGGGCAAGACCTTGATCAGCGTTTATTACGCCAAGCGCTATTAATGAATCAGATTCCTGGTGATTGGGATGAAATCACTCACTCCAATGACTTCTTCAGCATGAGTAATTGCCGTGATTTAATATTTCATGAACAAGAACATCAATTTACTCCCGGTAAAATCGTGAATTTACTTGCCAATAACCAACTCGACTTTATTGGTATGCTTCCTACCACCAGCGCTCACCAAGCTTTCGAAACCACAATAGGAAAGCTCAACGGCCATAATACGCTAGAGAATTGGGATAAAGTGGAGCAGAGAGAAAAAGACATTTTTTCAGGTATGTATCAATTTTACTGCCGCAAGCAGTCCAATATTAAGATTCTTTAAGTTGCCTTACATAGGCTAGAGCACTTATAAACAGACAAAAAAATAGGCCGTTAAACGGCCTATTTTTTTACGCATTTTTCACTTGCTCTTCATTTACTATTTACCATAGTTATTCATTGCTTCAAATTGCTGTTTAATAAAATCACCCGTTGAATTAAGCTTCGAAACAATCGCATCATTGAACAAAAACTGGCTTTTTAAACGTGCTTCTTGAGCAGACATTCGCGTATCAAGGCGCTCTCTCTTGTCGGCTAGCTGCACTTTATCATTATCCAATGCATTTAATTTATTCGAAATTATACCGTCATTTTTATCAAGCATCGCAAGCAGACTCGCATTCAGTTGGTCTGCAAAACCCGATATATAAGTAATACTTCCTCGGCTGCCTAATGCCCCCCCCGTCACCTTCATACGAATGCCACTAGCAGGATCGATGTTACCTTCTTGGGCCTTGCCCGATTCACCATCGGCCTTGCCATTCACAAATCCAAAAATAGCTGAAGTAGGCCCAGGCACATCGACCATTTCTACGGTTGACTCATCACCAATTGAACCGGAAATAATGCCAAATTTTTGATACGAAAAAGATGCAGGATCATCGTTATATTCAACTTTTACAGCAATACCATCAGCGGCATAAGTTGGATCATCATTAATGGCTGTTTGCAAAGCAGCCGCTAAAGATTCACCTGAGTTATAGACGGCAGGCTGAGCCAAACTAATAACAGCCTCAATACCATCAACTTGAATTGTAAACGTATTATTAGTCGCATCGATATTCACGGGGCTTGTAAAGTCAGCACCCGCATTGGCAAGATAAAAACCATTACTGGCTTTTTTATTGCCATCGCTAGCAGACAGGAATTGACCGTTGCCTTTAGCTTCAATGCCATTGATTTTTCCCTCTACATTCTGCCCTTGAGCAATAGAAGGCGTATAAATTGCAGCATCTTGTAAACCCATAAACGATACCGCAGCAGCATCAATGTCGGTAAAAGAAACTTCCGTCGCATTACCCCCCACATTAATATTGAATGAGCCAAGGTCAGTAACGGGGTCGTACACATATTCAACATCCGTATCCAAGTCATAACCATAGCGGCGAGTATCATCAAAGCCCAGAGTATCAAAACCCGATAATCCTGTGTCTGCGACTAGACCTAAATTCGCAGCCGTCGTACCCGCAATATTTTTAACTTCTAAACTCGCAGAAGAACCATACGTTGCAGACGTTCTAACACCGTTCTTGGCAAGTGTTTCGAAAAACAAGTTACCGCCACTATCTAACTTGGCAACAACATCGCCTGCCGTAAACTGACCACTCGCGGTCAGTGCTGTATTAAGGGCACTTTGAACCACACTTAACGTAGAAGCAGCATCATTAGTACCCACTGTGCCATCACCGTTCACATCGACATCGACATCGATACCATCGACGGCTAAAGTAAAGGTTGAATTATTGCCTGTACCCGTAAAATCGATGCCTGAAGAGATGCTCGTTGTTACCAGCGAAGCATCAGATTTAGCCCCACGCCCATCAGAAGTTACTTCTAAATATTCAGCATGCCCCAACGCAACAGACGACAGTTTTATGCCAGAGCCCTCTAAGCTAGCCGTTACAACACCTGCACCAAAAGCAGTATCCAGCGCTGCTTGAACATCGACAACGTTATCGCCCGAATCACTGTTCACAATGACTTCTTGCTCAACGCCTGAAACGTTAAGCATAAAACCTGAATTAAACGCGGCGAAATCTATATTGGAGCTGACATCACGTGTGCCAGTATTGCTTTCACCACCTTTAGTTAGACCTGCAAAAGCCGCATCGCTGGCTAGTGCTGAATCCATCGCGCCTTCAATAGCCGCCGCAAGATCAGCACCTGATAAATAAGTACCCGCAGGGACACTGACTTTTGTCGTAGTACCAATGCCATCGACGGCCATATTGAATTCAGTCGCCGTCGTAAACGTTAAGCCTGCATCGTCACCATTAGTTTGAACGCCCTGAGCGCTATTTAATCCAAGCGCTGTATCATTGCTGGTAGCGCCAACGGCAGTAATTTCTATTTGTTGTGCGCTGCCAATCGTCGTTGTGGTAAATTTCAAAAATCCATTATCACCAAACTCTGCTAACACATCACCACTTAAAGCCGTTGCATCAATGGCAGTTTGAATCGCTTGTAAAGTATCTTTTCGATCACCAATAATACTATCGCCATTGAGGTCATTGCCCGCTGCGTTTAAATTTACCGTCACCGCAATTGGTCCACCACCAATATCCAATGAGAAAGTCGCATTGTTTGAAGAAAAATTAAGACCATCCGTCGTTAATAAAGCACGGCTACCGGGCTGGCTCTCGGATCCTTTTCCTAAAAAGGCATCACTGTTTAACGTGGTTAACTCCACACCCTTATAAGTACCTTTACCCGTCGTATTAAACCCTAATGTATTCGCACTGTTCGAATCGGTACTGATAAAAGAAACCTTTGAATCTTCACCGTATTTATTAGACGTAATAGAAAGATTTTTATCGGTTGCATCGTACTCAACCGTTGCATTGTAAGAAAACTTTTTATAAGTTTCATTACTATTAATTTGAAAACCAATTTGTTTAGCAAGTTCTTCACCAGTGGCATAACTACCTGACGTTAACGTTATCGCTTCATTTTTACCATTAAGATTAATAGTAAAGTTATTATTACTATCATCAATCACAACAGGGCTAGAAAAATCTAACCCAGAAACACTGCCACCTTCATAAATTGCTTGGGTGGCCAACTGGGTCACTTCAACATCGTAGGTACCTGGCTTGGTATTGACTGAATCATTAACGTAACGAATTTGAGCATCTTGCGCATCACCACTTTTTGCCAAGATACTCACAACAGATTCACGCTCTTCTCTCAGTGCTTTCGAAAAAACAGAAGGGCTAAATTCTAATAAAAAATCATTGGTTCTATCGGTATTAACCCCTAATTCCGTTAACGATCGATATTTAGTTCCCGTTAAGCCATCTATCGGCTGACTGATCATATTGCGAACTTGTGTCTGAATACTGCGAAGCGTCGAATCACCTAATAATAAACCTGCTTGATCCGTATCAGAATTATAAGAAGTGAGATCATCAGAGAATTTTTTGAATTCATTATAAGCATTCACAAAGTCTTGAATTTTTTCTTGAATACCTGCCGTATCCGGTGCAACGACGATTGAGATAGGTTTACCCACATCGGCGGATAAAAGATTCAGTGTTACCCCTGGGACTACTTCTTCAATGGTATTAGAGGCTCGCGTAATCGTTAGGCCATTTGCCTTCAACAATGCATCTTCACCTTTGGCCGTTTGCGTGAGTGTGTTAGCACCATTTTGAACTTCATTAAAAGCAATCGATGATAAGCCAGAGGTAGCGACAGCACCGGTATCATCTAACGTCATGATCCGCATGGCATTTTTGGCGCCAGTATCTTCAGACGTTATAACCAAACGGTAACCAGAACCATCATTAATAATAGACGCTTTGGCACCAATGCCTGCATCGTTAATAGCATCTCGAAGACCACTTAAGGTTTTATTCGAGTCATCAATAGTAATCGGTGGCCCACCTTTCGTAGGATCAATATCCTGATTTAAAAAGTCACCACTACCATCATAAGTAATTTCACCAAAAGTGATTTGTATTTCACCCGTACCAATTATTTCATCAATACTGCTATACGCATCGGTTACCACACTGTGTGCTTTTGCCGTATTAAGCACTTCAACGCTATAGGTCCCTGGCTCCGCAAGAATTGACGCCTCAGTGGTTAGAATGGATTCATCAGAAGAGGACGCGGTGGTAGAACCTGCAGTAGAAGGTAAAGAAAGAGCACTGGTGGCGACTTGTAAAGTAGAGGCTAGAGATTTAATTTCACCATAGCCCGTAATGCGCGCATCAATTAATTTCTCATCGCGTTCAAGGCGCTTGTCAGAAGATTCACGTTCTGCACCCACAATCTTCTCTACAAGATCGTTGGTTAGTACACCTGAGCCCAACCCTAATGATTCAATAGCAGCCATAGCATGCCTCCCACCTGTCTAAATCTGAAAAACTCTAACGCTAAATAAGAAGTTCTGTAAACGCAAAAACCCCAGTACTAACCTTATCGGCCAGTCTGGGGTTATTTTTAGCTCAATGCTTAAATAAGTGTTTAAAGGACTAATAAATAGTTCTTAATGTCACACTTGGGCGCTAAACAATAACGATGGTTCATCATCATTCAAGTTCTGCGCCAACTCCAGCGCTAATTCGTTTGGTATTTGACGAATCAGCTCTGAAGAGGTTTTATCAAACACCTTAATCACTGTTTTACCGCTATCTTCATCCATTTGAAAATCAAGGGTACGTTCCATCGATTGCACATAGTCATTTAGCTTAGAAACAGCATCTCTAACTTGTTCATTAGTAACTTCGGCAATCTTTTCTACATTTTGTGGCAAACCATTGCCACTCATATTCGTACTCTCGACTTTACCTGTTGCTGCAGCTTGTTCTTTTCCATAAGCACTAGCAGCGGATGATGAAAGCGAAGTTACGTTCTGCTGAACTAGCGAAATGCGATCGCTTACAGTTGCTTTCATATCAATCATAAATCACCTCAATGGCTAAGATTCTTGCTTCTTGTCTCTATTGCTTAAGAGATTCGAACCTCTTTATCAGTTTATTTGATAAAAAGGTTCATTAAGTCTTACGACTTATCCTAGAAGTGAAAGAACCTGCTGGCCTGATGCGTTAGCCTGAGCTAGTACCGAGATACCGGCCTGCTGTAGCACGTTTGTACGCTGTAGCTCTGCAGTTTCTGATGCGAAATCGGCATCTTGAATTCGCGAGTTTGCCGCGTTCAAGTTTTCAGACGTTACCTGCAAGTTACTGACCGTTGATTCAATACGGTTTTGAACAGCACCTAAGTCAGCTCGCTGACTAGCCACCTGGGCAATGGCGTTATCCACCGCAACCAAGGCTTTGTTAGCACCTTCTACCGTTGAAACATCCAGATCAGCAAGGGCTTGACCATCTTCTCCGCCCCCGAATGTACCAGCTACGAAGCCTGAATCTGAAAGGCCTTCAGCACCACTTGTACCATTTTTCACTTCAAAGGCTGATGCAGATGAAAGACTTACAGTAGAATAAGTAGTTTTAGAAGCACCTGCTGCAGTAAAGGCTGAGTCACCAGTAGTGGTCCCAGTATCTTTACCAACGTTAGTTGAACTTAAACCAAAGTTTTCGATAGTGGTACCAGCATCCAAAACAGTATCGCCAGAGACACCACCAGCGATAGCACCAGAACCAAACTCAGCAAATAATGAGATGTTACGTCCATCTGCAGCAGTCAAAGTCAAGGATTGACCATTATCTGAAGCCACAACACCTGTTTGACCAGAAACCTCATTGAAAGCAGTAATTGCAGCTGCTTTATTTTTTTCATAATCCTCTGTTTCTGTCAGATTAATATCAACGCCATTAACGGTTAATTTAATTGTTTCTCCTGCAGCTAGAGTACCATTGGCACCAGCATCCAACGTACCACCAGTGCTTCGAGCATTAGCACCACCGACAACTTCAGTAGCATTTACTGCTGCTGTAACACCAGTAGCATCTGATGAATTGTTGATCGCAGCAGCGATAGAAATACCTGAGGCTGCAGCGTCAGAGGATCCAGCCTTTGTGTCCGATGCTGTATCATCCAGAGTACTAGACGCCGCTATAGCCACACCATTAATAACCAAGTCGCCATCACCTAAACGTTTTTCAGATGCTTTTGCTTCATTTGCTGCAGTAGCAACATCGTCATTAGTTATACCTCCCACAGTAATATCTGAATATCCTGCAGCATCAAATACCGCTTGTATATCAGAAGTTGCAGCTACAGCGGCGGCTGTTCCTAGAGTAATACCTGCAGCTGTTCCTGCTGCAGTAAGTGCTGTAGCATCTGCAATATTAGCCCCCTCTAAAACTGCTACCATTGTTGCATCCGCATCAGATCCTCCAACATCTTGTTTAGTAGAGCTTGCGACTGCCGTTTGTGAATTAAAAGTACCTGCGTTTAAACCTGAGTTTGCAAGATTACCATTACCTGTATTATCACCACCGTCAATGTTGATATCAATATTCGCATTTTCAGCGGTTAGCGTGAAACCAGCTTGTGATTGTATTGCTCCAGTAGCTCCAGTCGCACTGTCTGCAAGACCAAATATGGTCAAATCATTTACATCATCAATCGTCGAATCGGACGTTAATGTAATATTACGACCATCTGCTGCGGTTAAAACTACGCCACCGTCATTACCACCATCCGATGCTGATACACCTGTTTGATCAGCCTTAGCATTAATAGCTTCAATAACAGAACCACGCGTTGCGGCTTTATCAGCATCAGTAGCATTCGCCGTACTCTGTATCGAAATATCTACACCGTTCAAAGTAACTGTAGCGGTATCTGAGGTTATAGCAGCCTGATCAGACATATCAGCACCTAGTACGACATTCTCATCTACAGTTGCTGTTACACCGGTTTGAGCACTTGATTCATTAATTGCAGCCGCTTTAGCAATACCTGAATACTCTTTACCTTCAAAAGACTTCGAGTCATCACCCGATACAGATGCCTTGATATTTTCACCATTAATAACTAAATCGCCATTACCCAACTTTGTTGAGGTTCCTTGCGAAGAAACACCCGCTTGATCAGAAGAACCCAATTTTTCAGAGGTCAACTCAGCAATCGATACATCAATGGTTTGACCTGCGTTTGCGCCAACTTGGAAGCTTGCAGAGAACGAACCATCTAACAATTTACGGCCGTTAAAGTCTGTTTCATCAGCAGTACGTGAAATCTCAGCGACTAGCTGACCCACTTCCGCTTGCAGTGCATCACGGTCAACGTCAGAGTTGGTTGCGTTAGCAGACTGAACTGACAGTTCACGAATACGCTGTAGGCTGTCGTTCATTGAACCCAACGCGCCTTCTGCGGTTTGTGCCAGTGCGATGCCATCACCTGCGTTACGTACTGCTACGTTCAGACCTTTAATCTGAGAGGTGAAACGAGTAGAAATCGCCAAACCTGCCGCATCATCTTTCGCACTGTTAATACGAAGACCTGATGATAAACGCTGTAGCGCTTGCTGGTTTGAAGACTGTGATTTGTCCAAGTTACGCTGTGCGTTCAACGAGGCAATGTTGGTATTAATAATTTGTGGCATTTTGTAAACCCTCTGTTAGTCATGAACGCCCAAGGTTCTGGACAATTCTTTATTTCAATAAGGTTAACGACACGATTTGGGATTACTTTAGAAATTGTTTTAACTTTATTTAGTCGTATTTGGAATATAGACAACTGTATTTTAGAACCAGAAAGAATTTAGTAATATTGAATTCTTATACTATAAGCACCGTTTATTGTGTTTTTATTCCGTATTTTTTAACGTCTCTATGAATAATAGTCTTTAAAGCAGCAGAGTTCATGAGAGTTCATAGGAATTAATAAGAGTTCACAGAAAAATAGCGCGGTTTAACCAACGGTTAACAACACGCTTTGAATCACAGAAGTAATAAAGAAATTTAAAGCAAGTTTAAAAGGCCAGAATTCTAGAGTTGGTTAAACAAAGAGAGATTTTGAATTTTTGCGTAACTTTGCTGAGCCGCTTCTAATAAGAACGTTTGCAAAGACAACCGGCTCACCGCCTCCGCAAAATCCACGTCACTCAACGCTGATAAGACAGTTTTGCTGACTAAGTCGATGTCCGCAGCAAGGCTTGCTGTATTTTCAATCGTATTTAAGCGGGCGCCCACTTCACTGCGACCTTGCGAAATGCTGGTCTGGGCAAAAGCTAAATTATTCAACGTGTCTTCTAATAGATTTCCTAGCGTTTCTGAATCAACAGGGTTATCCCCCAAGGTTTCTAGGCCGTCCATTAAACGGAAAATGGTATCGGTTATCCCTTGTTTTTCAGAAGAGTTAACGAGAAACTCATCACCGGGCTTCGGGTCGCCACTTATTTTTACAGCAATGCCTGCAATAATAATTTCACTGCCTTCGGAATACCCTTGAGTAGAAAACCCTTCAATGACTCTTCCATCCGATGCTTGACGAACTGCATAGTTTTTTCCCGGAGGGGTAATCGCAGAATCTGCGTTAAAGGTAATCACAATATCTTCTGGGTAGAATTCTGCATATGCCTCTTCATCGACGACGAAACCTGGGTTAATAAAAGCGGTACCCGTATTAAGAGGGTTCAAACGGGTGGTGAATGTATTATCAGCGGCTTCGACATCGACAAATAAATTTTTGCCATTATCTCCTGTGGCAACATTCGTTGATGAAGCAATCGCTAAAAAGCGTTGACCTTCATCACCGGCATATTCGTAACGACCATTTTCATTTTTAGGGAACGGTAGAGTCCCTCCTTTAAAACCACCAAATAAATATTCGCCCCCTGCATCTTTAGAGTTCATTAAATCAACCGTCGCACCCAATATTTGCCGAACTTCAGCGGCAATCGCTTGGCGATCTCCTATCGTTTGGCTGCCATCACCGGCTTTAATGGTTAATTCTTTTAGGCGAGTGAGGTTTTCGGTAATCCCTGCCAGTTGGGTTTCTTCTAACGTTAAACGACCTTCAGCCCCTGTCATATTTTTACCAAACTGCTCACGTAATGCGGCGTCTTGTTGAAGCTGCAATATTTTAGTGGCCGCAATCGGATCATCTGCTGGGGTTAAGACTCGTTTGCCAGTAGAAACTTGTTGCTGGGTTTTACTCACCTGACTTTGATTATCAAGGATTGAGTTCAGCCCTTTGTTAAAAGACTGCAAGGTAGAAATACGCATATTTACTTTCTCCTAAGGCTGTTCGTTAAAAAGTGTTAATAAGGGTATTGAAAATATCACGCGCCACCTGAATAACCTTCGCTGAGGCATTATAAGCAAGCTCGTATCGAATCAGTGCTGCCGCTTCTTCGTCAAGGTTAACGCCAGAGCTACTCACAACCGCGTCTTTTGAATTACGTAACAATACTTCACTGGATTCTCTATTTATTTGAGCACGACTGGTAATAGAACCCACTTCTTCCACTAAGGTTGCATAAGCACCGCTGTAGCTGGAGTTACCATTAATACTATCTTTGGTTTGTAACTCACCCAACGCTACGCCATTTCGACTGTCTGACGTTCCATCTTGGTTGAACTTCACCGTGAATTTATCACCGCTTTCTACCAAGCCTTCAATTTCTAAATTAAAACCAAAATGTACGGGTTTACCCACCGGGTTCGTATCGAAGACGTTATTGCCCGGAGGCTCAATATCGAGACTGTAGTTTTCATCTAAAACGACTTTTACTTCTCCGCCCATCGAGATTTTATTACTGCCGTTTGGGCCAGTACCCGATACCTGTAAACGCGATTGAAAGCTGATACCGCCTTTTTCATTAATAGCAACATCCACACCTCCTGAGAATGACATGCCACTGGCTTGCAGTTTGGCCTGTATTTCATTAACAACATCGTTGCCCGTTGCATGATTACCTGTCAGCTCAATACTGTAACTACCTTGCCCAGGCACATCAAAATCGTAGGTATAAGGGCCGTCTGTAGAAAAGTCATAGCCTTCAAATTCAGAAATATTAGTAAAGGTAGCGCTTCCTGTTGACGTTAATTCAATATCGTCACCGTTTGATATTTCGAAACTATCACCAATATCTCCGGTAACGTCTAAAGAAATGTCTTCACCATTTAAAGCAATGATGGTCACGGTGTCGCCATCACTTTGAGCGATGATTCCTAAGTCTTTAAAGTCAAAATTGGCATTGATTCGATCCGCAATAAAATTAGCATCCACGGGATCAGGAACAAGCTCAGGATAATCGCTGTCATATTTTGTCTGCGTACCGATTAAGGTATCGGTTATTTCTATGCCGTTAATAACCAAACCCATACCCAATAATGGGTTGGCGTCTGATGTAAAATTCTTTAACTGCACGGTTGTTCTAGCGCTGGCTTCGACGCCATCACGATTTGATAATACGCGCGCGATTTCTTTAGCCGGAGTATTCGCTGCAGTCGTTAATAATGGCTGTGAAGCTTGCAAGCCTGTTAATGGATCTTCAAGATTAATCGTTATTCTTTCAGGAAAAAAACCATTTAAAGCCGTGACCGTCGGTGCTGGAGAGGGTGCTTGATAAGTCGGTGATACGGGAAGGTATCCACCAAAGCTAGTAAAGCCTGTTTTGCCTTCATCGGGAGGCAAAATGCTATTAGAAATGCCTGGCACATACGTTTGATTCATTAAGGGTGGGAATAATGGAATCGGATTACCGGGATCAGAATTGTCTAATACATCATAACTTTTAGGTGAAGTGAAACGAATAATTAACGGTGGATCCATTTCTCCTTCACTGGATAAGTACGGCGTATTAATATCATAAACACTGCCTTGAGAAATCGCACCGCTGCCACGGTTACCGATTGCCGAATCGGTAGAAATAGGTGAAGCAATAGCAATTTCTTCACCTCGGGTTATTTTCATATCGATGTCACTGGCACCCGCGCGAGTCGGTGTTAATAAAAACTTATCTCCCGCTTGAAAAGAACCCGCTTCTAAACGAATTTCGAAGCCATCGATTTCTAGTGTTTGCGGTAGTAAACCCGTCAGTGCTGTCGTGGCTAACTCTTCTCCTGTTTTATCGTTATAGACCTTAAAAATAAAATCTCCAGGTCCTGGAAATTCCATGCGGTAATTATCGGTTGTCAGCTTCGAACCGTCCGTAATATGAAGAGAGACCAAACGGTCGTTAGGGTTTGCGTTGCCAGAATTTCCCTGTACCCGTAAATAAGTATTACTTGGGGTGTTCAAGTTTTCAAAAAAGTCTCCGCCTTTAGACCCTTCAAAATCAATCCCAAGCTGATGCTGTTGATTAAAGGTTTCTGTAATACTCATCGCCACGCGACCTAGACCATTAATGGTAGGCTCTAATACTTTTTCGCGAAACTCCAACATCCCACCAAGCTGGCCGCCTTTTATTTCTGCGGTTATCTCTTGAACTGAGTCGCCTTTGCGAAAAAATATTCCCACCCTAGACGGATCTGTATTGCCGGCTTCAGCGAATATTTCATTGGATTCATTACCAATAACAAGTGCCTGTCCGTTGCCGATAAAAACATTCACAGCACTACCATCTTGAGTAACACTCTCGACAGCGACTAGCGAAGATAGATCAGTGATTAACTTATCTCGCTGATCGAGCATTGCGTTCGGAGGGCTACCATTTGAAGCGGCTAAGGCAAATTGAATTTGTTGGTTTAGCTCAGCAATCGCATTACCTATGGTCGATATTTCTCCCGCCACAACTTCCATTTGGCCATTAATAATATCGCTTTGATCGTTAAGCCGATCGTTAATACTTGAGAAACGATCAACAAGACCGTTTGCTTCTGAAATCAATACTTGGCGAGCAGGCAATGAAGAAGGATCATCAACCACAGATTGCAACGAACCAAAAATCCTTTCAATACCTGGCTGTATACCTGTACCCGAATCTGCTAGCAAACTATCGATCTGTGAAGCATTCAAAGACAACGTATCAAATTCATTAAAAATTGAAGTATCACGCTGCATTTGTTCTGTTAAAAACTCATCATAAACGCGTTTAATTGAATCAACACTGACGCCGTTTCCCGTCCAAACGCCCCCCGTAAACTGAGGCGTGTTTTCATTAAAACCTACCGTTTGACGACTATAGCCTTCAGTACCCGCATTGGTAATGTTATTACCAGTAACACTCAGCGCTGTTTGCTGGGCTTTTAAACCCGAGATACCAATTCCTAATAAATCACCCACGAGGCACCTCCATCATTTCTGAGGTTTGAGTCGTCTCTTGCAGTGTACTTTGAAGCGTACTTTGCATTAATTCACTATTAGCAATACGCGTTATTTTTTGGGCGTATTTTGGATCAGTCGCATAACCGGCTTGCTGTAATTCTTTAGCGTATTGCTCAACATCCGTGCCAGCAGCCATGGCTTTTTCGTAGCGTTGTGCTTGTAAAAAATCTGAATAATCTTTTAGCCCTGCTTCAATCGTTGGGTATGAGCGAAAATCAGCTTTTTCAGTCACGCGTTGTCCATCACGATATTCGTGAGTCGTTACTCTTACCTTTTCACCTTCCCAACGACTGTCAGCTTTAATACCAAAAAAATTGAAGCTATTTTCTTTATCGCCCTGACTGTTTTCACCCTGAATAACAAATTTCCCCCAACCCGTCTCTAATGCGGCTTGAGAAATAATGGCTTGAGGACTAACGCCCATTTCATTAGCAATTTTTTCAGCGGCGGGATACAAGGTTTGTATAAAATCTTCTGGGCTGTCAAACGTTTGAACTTTATCAGATGCTTGAATGTTCGCTTCTAACACAGGTTTTTCTTTATGAACAAAAGAGGTATCAATTTCAAAACCCGTATTGTCTCTTTTAGGCTGAAGCTGAGTGTTTTTCTTATCGATTTGGTTAAAGTCGATCGCATGCGAAAAGTTCTTGCGGCGATCATCCAGAGGCTGCCATGTTTTTTCTTCACGATTATTTTTAGGATCGCCGTATTCTTGATTAAGCTGACGGTAGATAACATCGGCCAGTCCCATGCCTTGCTTGCCCGTTAAACTAACAGAGAGCTGATCGTCGTACATTTGCTGATAAAAATCTTCTTGAGGTGAGTGCATTAAAGAATCTTCTTGAAAAACCTTATTCGCATCGCGCATGGATTTCATCATCATTTTCACAAACATTGATTCAAACTGCTCAGCCACTTTACGCAGTGCTAGGCCTTTGTCCTCGCGACCAATGGCATTGATGCTTTGCAGACTGTTTAAGTCTGTATAAACATCTTGTGGCTGTGCAATTTGACTAGCGATCATAAAACCATCCTGCTTTGTGGACCTAAATCTATTTCTCTATAGTTGTATACAGCAAGTTCTTTGCCAACTATTGATTTTCAATTACAGTACAGGTTTCATGAGGGTTTGAGAGCAGTTTAGACGTCGCTAGAAGAATTTATAAAAACAGCGGCGCTGGAAGTGGCAAGAGATTGCCGTTTACGGTAACGGGAGAATTATTGCAATACGGTGGGTTTTTATTCCATTAAGAATTCTGGTTATACAACTTAAGCTTTGAGCGTTTTCGATTGCGATTGTGGTATGCCTGCTGTTCTTTTTCGAGCTGTGGCTTTATCCGCTTATCCTGATCGAGCATCGTAGTTAAACGCTGCTGGTCTTGTTCGCTGATTCGATCAGGATGAATAAATAACAGTTCTATTTTTTGCTGACGTTGCTCTATACGTTTTTCACTCAATTCCTTCACCCCTTGCTTTAACAAGGAATGAATTTCAGTCGTCATGGCTTCAATTTCATCCAGTAACGTATTCGACAGTGACATGAGTGCTCCCTCTAGATAACCACAAGCTCAGCCTTTAAAGCCCCTGCTTGCTTTAATGCTTCTAGTATAGCCATTAAATCGCCGGGTGCAGCACCCACTTCATTAACGGCCTGAACTATCTGATCCAGTGAGACGCCGGGTCCAAATTTAAACATTCTATTATTCGCTTCTTCCGCGATAATATTTGTCTTAGGCACCACGACTGTTTCTCCATCACCTAACGCATTAGGCTGAACAACTTCTAAGTTTTCTTGCACCACGACCGTTAAACTACCGTGAGTGACCGCAACCGGCTCTATCTTCACATGCTGCCCCATTACAATGGTGCCCGTACGTGAGTTAATAATAACTTTAGCGCGCGCTTCTCCCGTTTCAACTTCAATATTCTCTATCACTGATAGAAATGAAACTCGCTGACTTAAATCTCGCGGTGCACTGATTCGAATAGACGTGGCATCTAACGCTTCTGCTGTACCGGGACCTAACAAATCATTTAACGTATCGATAATATGACGTGCAGTCGTAAAGTTTGCTTGGTCTAAATTTAGAACTAAACTGTCGCCGTGCCCAAACGCATTGGGAATTGAGCGTTCGATAATCGCACCGTTTGGAATTCGACCAACGCTGGGAACATTCACTGTAATTTTAGAACCATCCTGACCTTGAATACCAAAACCACCCACCACAAGATTACCTTGCGCGAGCGCATAGACTTGGCCGTCGGCTCCTTTTAGCGGCGCGAATAATAACGAACCACCCCGCAAACTTTTCGCATTACCTAAGGATGAAACCGTAATATCTAAACGCTGACCTGGTTTAGCAAACGCTGGCATTTCTGCCGTAATGGATACCGCCGCCACATTTTTTAATTTAGGATCAGCGCCGTTAGGAATCGTAATACCAAATTCAGCCATCATGTTTTTAAACGTTTGAGTGGTGAACGGGGCTTTATCACCACTGCCATCTAAACCTACCACTAAACCGTAACCAATTAACTGATTACTCCGAACCCCTGCAATTGAAGTAATGTCTTTAATGCGCTCAGCGTTCGCGGTATTGAATACCATCGGTAACGTAAGAAGCACAAAAGCTATAAAGCGCCAAATAATCATCATATATATTTTTTTAAGCCCTTGTTCAGTCAAATTATTCATTACTGTCTCCTGAAATTGACACTTATTAGACGTTTTCTTGTTAAAAAGGCCACCAAGCGCTGTTCGTCATCCGACCAAACCAACCTTCTTTGGTCGAATTATTTAAGTTGCCACGACCACCAAATTTAATGCGTGCATCCGCAACTTTACTGGACATCACGGTATTCTGCGGGGTGATATCTTGCGGACGAATTAACCCTATAATACGAATGTATTCATCCCCTTCGCTTAAGGTTAACCACTTTTCGCCGCGTATCTGTAAAACACCACTGGGCAAGATGTCTGAAACTGTAACAGAAATCGTGCCACTTAGGCTGTTACTACGATCGGCATCACCAGAACCTTTAAACGAACGGTTATGATCAAGATTAATATCAAGCCCTAAGTTTCTCCAACCCGGTACGGTATTCAATATATTGGCGGGGTTAGACGTATTACTTGAATCTTTTTTCGAAGAGGTTTCTGCTGATTTTGTTGAATTATATTGTTCATCGAAAATAACAGTAATAATGTCGCCCACTTGCGTCGCTTGCTGATCAGAAAATAAACTCAGGCTGTAATTTGATTTATACAACGAACCATTAATACTCGGTGCTGCTTGTAAAGAAGATGACGGCACAGGTGCATAATCTGGATCGTTTGGATAGACGTCTTTCTCAAACGGTACGCTGGTACACCCCGAAGCAACGATTACGGTGAAAATGGTTACGGCGGCTTTGATTTGCTTACCTGAGGGAATTAAACCTTTAATCGTTTTCATACTATTTCTCCGCACTTTTTTATAAAAAGCTAAATTTAAGTATTCTGAGTTAAAAACTGCAGCATCTGATCGGCGGCCGAAACAACTTTTGAGTTCATTTCATACGCGCGCTGAACCGTAATCATTTTTACCAACTCTTCAACCACTTCAACGTTTGAGTTTTCTAATGCGCCCTGTTCGATTGCACCAAACCCATCGTTAGCCGCAACACCCACATTCGGTGCACCACTGGCGGCTGTTTCTTTAAATAAGTTGCCACCGCTTGCTTGCAAACCTGCAGGATTAATAAAGTCGACCAAATCGATTTGACCTAATTCTTGAGGAGTAGGATCACCAAATAATGTCGCCTGCACGATGCCATCGTTACTGATGGTTAATTGATTGGTAAGCTCTGGTACATCAATTTGCGGTTCCAATGCGTAACCGTTAACGTTCACAACAGTACCTTCAGCATTAATGTTAAAAGTACCATCGCGAGTATAAGACAGTGTTCCATCTGGCATTTGAATTTGAAAAAATCCTCGACCATTAACCGCCATATCCAAAGGCTGGTCGGTAAGTTGCAAACTGCCTGTTGTGAATACTTTTTGAGTACCGGCCGTTCTTACCCCTGTACCAACCTGCAGCCCCGTCGGTAAACGCGTATCAGCAGAAGAGTTAGCACCTGGCTGACGCTGGATTTGATACAACAAATCTTCAAATACCGGACGATCTTTTTTAAAGCCCGTTGTCGATACGTTGGCTAAGTTGTTTGATACGGTGGTTAGCGCTAAATCTTGCGCCTGTAATCCACTTTTACTAACCCATAATGCTGGATGCATACATCACCTCTGCGCAATGCGCTTACTATCGATTACGCTAATCGTTATTGCGCACTTAATAACTGAGTGGCGGCCGCACTGTTTTCATCAGCCGTTTTCATAAGTTTTATTTGCATTTCGTATTGACGATTCATCGCCAATACTTGCGTTAGCTCAGTCACGGCATTCACGTTACTGCCCTCTACAAAACCGTTTACTAACGACATGTTAGGATCAACATTGGCACCTGGGTCACCCGGCTGGCGATCACGAATACGGAATAAACCATCGGTGCCTTTTTCCAGCGTTTTACCATCAGGATTGACCAATCGCATTTGCACCACTTCGGCAACCGCTTCAGCACCCTCACCCTGTGGACGAATTGAGATGGTGCCATCACGGCCAATTTCGATCGTTTCAAAGGGGGGTAAGACGATAGGACCACCATCTCCCAACATCTGCAAGCCGCGTGCATTCATTAGGCGTCCTTGAGGATCAACCGATAAATCTCCGGCTCGCGTATAGGCTTCTTCACCATCGGCGCCTTCGACGACAAACCAACCTGGCCCTTCAATCGCCACGTCCATCTGACGACCTGTTTGCTGCAAAGGCCCTTGACGAAGATCACTGGCAGGACGTTCAGCCATGGCAAAAGCACGAGTAGGAAAATGATCACCAAAAACAGGCTGCGCCCGCGACTGGGTGTAATCAGATCGAAAGCCTGTGGTACTGGCATTGGCCAAGTTGTTTGAGTGAGCTGTTTGGCTAACTACATTTTGCTTGGCACCGGACATGGCGATGTATAATGCGCGATCCATAACCTAACTCCTGCAACGTAAATTTCTAAATGTATTTCTATTAATTAGAACTATTGCAAAGTAGATGCCAACCGCGAGATGAATTGATAATTGATAATATTTAAAAGGATTAAGAGGTATTAGCAGCAATTTAAAGGTATTTTCTGGATATTTGACGGTTAAAGAGAAAAAACGGCAATAAAAAACGGCAACCTCAGCCCGCCTAATACACTATTAGCCGAGAAAGATTGCCGCTGCTCTAAGGGCAAAAGTAATTCATAAACCCATCAGATGTTCAAAATGGTTTGAGTGACCTGATCCATTGTTTCAATGGTTTTAGCACTGGCTTGGAAATTACGCTGCGCAATAATAAGCCCAACGAGCTCTTCTGAAATATCCACGTTAGAGTCCTCCAACGCTGACGATCGTACCTGTCCGAATGACGCGGTTCTTGGAGAACCTACCGTCCCGACGCCTGATTCAAAAGATTCAGCCCAACCGGTATCACCTAAAGGCGTTAGTCCTTCTGGATTCCGGAAGTTTGCGAGCGCCACCTGACCCAAAACTTGCGCTTGTCCATTAGTGTATCGAGCAAATATCACGCCCTCTTGATCAACTTCTAAGCCGGCCAATCGACCGGTGGTGTAGCCGTCTTGGTTTACTTCACTGACCGAAAATGAGCTGCCAAACTGGGTAGAACCATCCAGAGTGATCTGGAAATTAGAATTTGAAGGCGGTGTGGTGAGTGGTAACCCCCCCTCTAAAACATTCACTGAATTTAATGCGCCGCTGGAATCGCCGTTGCCGTCTAAAGGATCCCAGTTAGTAACATAGATCTCTCCTGTTGCTTCTGTATCCAATGTGCCGTCTTGGTTAAAAAACAATTCGTAACGCGCGGGTGTTGGCGTTAAGTTATCAGGGAAATTTAATGTGGAATCTGGATCACCTACATTCTGACCATCGACTTGCACGTACATGGCCCAAATATTTTGTTCATTTGGACGATTAGGATCCAACGGTTCTTTTACAAAATACTGCGTCAATACATGGTTGTTGCCAAGGCTATCGTACATCGTGGTCGAGGTCGCATGGTTGTAAGTATTTTGATCCAGTGGATCAAAAGCATTCAGTACGATGGGTGTAAATTCGTCGTCACTTAACGCGCCGAATAAACCGGACACAATAGGCTGAGGCTCTTGCATACTGTACCCTTCATTCAACGTGAAGGTTACATTTCCACCAACGGCCGCGGCGCTAGCAGCCGTTGCGGTTCCACCTAATACAACAGGTCCTGTATTAACAGCACCCATTACAACCAAACTGTCAGTGGGTGATGCGCTGTTAATTTCGAGCTTCACATCACGACCGATCTCGTTGGTAATAACCAAATCGCCTGCTTCGCTAATCGATGCTAAAAATCCTGGTAACGTCGTACCTCGATAGCCATTAATTTCGTCGGCAATTTCAGGCAAGGTCGTCGACGTTAATATTTGGCCATTTACGGTTAAGTTCATTAAATTGCCAGGATTATTATAACTCGACAACGGTACTGTCATTACAGTATTGGCGGTTGCTGTTAAGCCTGCCTGTTGGTTGAAAATACTGGCGATTTCGTTGGCTTCTGTTCCTTCAGGAATAGTAACCGTCGTTTCGTTGCCATCAGGATCGACGATGGTGACTTGTTGTTCTGGGTATTGGTTATTGACACCTTCGATACCCGTCGTTAATAAACTGCCGTCAGCAGGATTGCTTTGTAAAATTGCAAACAAATCTTCAGAGCTAATATCTGGACCCGATGCAGAAACATTCGAAATGCTAATGATCGACGACTCACCTTCTTCAACGGCCAATAATTCTAGAGTAAATTGTGGCGGTACGACCTTGGGTGAAATTTCTACCGCTTGAGCGCGAATACCAATATAGTCATCTGCATTTTGGCTATTTAACTGACGGTTAATACTGGTCGCAAGTTGCTGAACTGAACGGTAGTCTTCATCTAATGAAATCAAAACCGAACCCGAGCGATTGTCGTTATCAGGCGCTGGCACCGTCAAGTTCAAACGGAATGAGTTGGTTTTATCAATTTCATCCTGACCTGTTACCGCAAATAAACTATTAAACCCTAATGCCCCTGCCGCTAACGGCTCTGCCGCGGTACCTGTAATAGAGATACCCTCGCCCGCACCGGTATTAGTGTTAGTAAACACAAGCTGCCCCCCCACTGCGGCAACAGTCACCTTGCCATTTAAACCACCCGCACCAATATAAACATCAATTTGTTGCTGTACGGCAACGGCAACATCATCGAGGCTTGCATAACTGTTAGGCGGTATAACGATATCAAAAGGACCGGCAGCATTACCACTCGTACTCGTCACTTCCAACTGGAACTGGTTATTAGCCTGTACTGGCTCTGCTCCACCGTCAAAGCGGTTAGTACTTAAGAAGCCTAGGTTATTCAAATTATAATTATTGGATGTTGTTGTATTATCGGCTATCTGAACAAAATCACCGTTCGCAGCAGGAGGAACCACTGCTTGAAACTCAATACGTCCGCCTACAACAAAGGCCCGTGTCTCTTCATTACCACCACCGGCAATAGCCGTGATTTGAGCATTAATTTCTGCGGCCATTTCAGTGACATCAATATCGGTGTAATCAGCCCCTGATGGCGGTGCCCCCACCCAAGCGGCCTCACTAATTTCAATGGGATAAGTCGCACCCGCTTCTGTCGCAATACTAAAAGCCAATACATTAGAAGGTGCTAAGGACTCTACATTCAAGTTTGCGTAAATATTATCGGCTGTTAATTGATGCGGAGCACCCGGGTTAGAAGCCACAATACCTAATGGGGGTGTTGCCGTTGTACGAGTAGTGGTTGAAGTACCAGGAATGGAACGAAAATCGGCAGTAATCGGAGCAGACCCTACGAATAACTGCGATCCCGCTGTGCCAGGAACAACACCACCGTTAGCACCAAATACCGCATTGAAACTAATATCGTTAGTCGCAAAACCCGTGCCGTTCGTGCCGTTAATTCCGGCGCGTCGAATGACGAGTTCGCCCGTAGTAGACGTTGTTGCCGTTAATTGCTGTGAGCCAAAAACACCGTCTATCGCCGTTTGAATTTCGGCTAATACGGCTTGTTCAGACAGAACGCCGGTCGTGGTAACTGAGACGGTTTGCAACCCGCTACCATCACCAATATCAAACTGAATATCCGCAGGGCCAAATGCACCACCCGCACCCACTGCCGCAACCGTATTACCACCTGTCCAATCAACCAACGCAGGAACACCGGCGGTTGTTGGCTGACCAGCAGCAACAAGCGTTGAAGATGTCGATTGAATAATGCCTGAATCCGCAACACCAATCGCTAAACCATTTGCCGTTAATTCTAAGCCTTGCTCTTGTAATACTTCTTCACCAGCATCTAGGTTTAATAGCGCCGACACTCGACTAGTCAGTGCGGGGGCTTGGTTACCGACTTGTATTTGAATATCGCCTAAAACGCCACTTACGACACCATCACTATTGGCATCAAAGCCTTGTAATCGACCATTGTTATTGGCCACGACATAACCGTCTTTATCCAAGCCAAATAAACCCGCTCGGGTATAAGAGATCGAACCTCTATCTTCTAGAATAAAAAAACCATTACCGTCGATTGCCATATCAAGCGCATTTTCAGTACCACTGATATTACCTTGGCTAAATTGCTGTCTTACGTTTTCAACCATTACCCCACTGCCCACAGGCTTACTGCCGGTGCCCAATAAAGAACTTGTATACACATCACTGAATTCGGCACGAGATTCTTTAAACCCCGTTGTACTTGCGTTGGCAACGTTGTTACCAGTCACTTCCAAATCTGTGGAAGCCGCGCGAATACCACTTAAACCAATATTAAAGCTCATAATAATTTCTCCACGACACCACGATTATTCGTTAACAATTTGTTTGATTTCGTCCATTCCTGCACGCTTGCCACCCGCAAGGTTGAGCGTTGCAGAACCGGTTGAACTTAAGCTGACACTATCGACACGAGCACTCATTAGGGTTAAAAACTCTTCCGCTTTCCCCCCCGCATTACCCGTCACTTTAAAACTGTATTCCCCTGGAGGATAAGGCACTTGGATAGGCTTACCTGCCTCATCTAAAACCTGTTCACCGTTTTCATCGACATAAAATTCTTGGCGGTTTAATTGGCTGTAATCGAGTTCAACAATCTCACCGTCCTTCATCAGGTTTAAACCATCCCAACGAATCGACATCTCACCAGCAGCGTGATTACCTAATGAAATCTGCTCGAGTAACTGACCATTTTCGTCTTGAATCGATAACTTTAAGTCGGTTGTCGATTCTGGTAAGTCACTAAAACTACTGACAATGCCTTTATTCAATAACAAGCCCATTTCATTGCCTTCCACAATGACTGATTGTCCGACCAGTGAAGAAGCCTGTAACGCTTGGCTTGA
Organism: Oleispira sp.; assembly: GCA_051276935.1. GTDB lineage: Bacteria > Pseudomonadota > Gammaproteobacteria > Pseudomonadales > Oceanobacteraceae > Oleispira. Next base: position 22,115 of record JBNMPQ010000006.1, read on the forward strand.
GCGCATGCCATCGGACATACCTTCTGTTGTCGTATTGAGTTTATCTAACCCCTCGACTGTGGAAAACTGAGCCAGCTGGGCAATAAATTCGCCATTATCTTGAGGGTCTAATGGGTTTTGGTTATTAAGTTCAGCAATCATGAGTTTTAAAAACTCATTTTGACCCATCTCATTCGTTTTAGGCTTATCCGCGTTTTTAGTAGTATTCGCATATTGATCGAGTACAGACGAAGCGGCGTTAGAATTATCAATTGTCGACATAATTATTGTCCTAGCATCAAAGTACGTTGCAGCATTTCTTTCGCTGTTTTAAGTACTTCTACGTTCATTTGATAGCTGCGAGAAGATGACATCATATCGGTCATTTCTTCCACTACGTTCACATTCGGGTAATACACATAACCTTCTTCGTTCGCTAACGGGTGATCTGGTTGAAACCTGGGTTGCAAAGGCGCATCGCTTTCAACAATGCCGAGGACTTCTACACCGGCACCTATTTTTTCGCCCTTGCTGTGAAATTCATTGTCTTTATTCACATTTAAAAATTCGTTATGCATGACCGCGAAAAAAGGCTTACGAGCGCGATATGTTTCATCAATACTGCTACTCGCACTTTCCGCATTAGCAATATTACTGGCGGTGGTATTAAGGCGAATCGATTGCGCGTTCATGCCTGAACCTGCGATATCAAAAATATTACCTAGTGACATAATTATTCTCCTCGGATCGCAGATTTAAGGCCTTTGAATTTTCCATTTAAAAACTCAAAGCTCGAGTTGTAGTCCATGGCATTTCGGGAAAAGATGGTTTGCTCTATTTGGGTATCAACGGTATTGCCATCGATAGACGGCTGCGATGGATTGCGAAAAAACAACTCGCTGGATTTACTAGAACTCTGTGAGAGGTGCGCGCTATTGGTTGAACTCATTACCATGCCCGTTTGTGTTTCTTTAGCGAGCATCGCCTGAAAGTTAATATCGCGGGCTTTAAATCCTGGAGTATCAGAGTTGGCTAGGTTATTGGCCAAAATTTCTGCACGCTTACTGCGTAATAACATGGCATCTGAGTGAACGCCTAAAGCATTATTGAAATTGATTGAACCCATAACGTAACTCTCTTCTTAAATGTGCATGTAAGAGTTAGAGCAAAGGCCATACCAACTTTTTAAATAATTTTTACTTGTTATTTTTCAATGACTTAGAGAGATTTAAAATATCAAAGGGAGGAAAAAGGGCGCTAAGCGGACATCCAATGGAAAGTAAGCGGCAAAGCCTTACCGACTGCCAGCGGCAATCGGTTTGGCTTGGTAAGAGATACCCGGATTAAATTGCTGCATTTTGTAAAATTCAGATAAATTACTAACGCCTTCTGATGCGCCTACAAACAAATGCCCATCGTTTTGAAGAGTGCCATGAATACGCTTTAAGATATCCTTTTTAAAATCAGCTGAAAAATATATAAGAACATTACGACAAAATACGATGTCAAATTTCCCTAATAGGCTGAAGTTAGTTTGTAAGTTTAATGACCGAAATTCAATACGACGTTTAATGTCGTCATTAATTTTCCACTCATCTTCAGCTTGCTGCTCAAAATATTTCTTTAAGTGCACATCCCCCATACCTCGCTTTAACGCTAATTGAGGATAAACACCCTCTTTAGCAATGGCTAACGCAGTTGGGGATATATCGGTTGCGATAATTTTAACATCACCTAGCAATCCAGGATTAATGCGCTTAAATTCTTCTATCGCAATACTCAATGAATAGGGTTCTTGGCCAGTACTGCAAGCGGCCGACCAAATTCGTAAAGGTCGACGAGTCTTAGCCAGCTCAGGTAATAGTTTTTCACTGAATATTTTAAACGGATGATCATCACGAAACCATAATGTTTCATTGGTTGTCATTGCATCAACAACCATTTCTTTCAACGTTAAATTGTGGTCCATCGCAGCGATAAGTTCAGATAAGTTAGCCAGTTTTTCATTTTCCAATAAGCGCCTAAGGCGACTGGTAATTAAATATTCCTTATTATCACCCAGCATAATGCCGCAATATTGTTCTAGCTTTTGTTTGAACTGATCGTATTCCGTGGCGCTGATCAAGAAACTCATTGGTTCTGCTCATCTAATAATTAATGTTTAGTACGTTTGCTGAGTGCTCAGTATTACTTGCCCTTGGTAAACTGCTCAATTCTCTTTACCACAACGTCACCTAAAATATCAGGGTTAAATTTTGAGATAAAACCATCTGCTCCCACCTTCTCAACCATCGCTTTATTAAAGACACCACTTAATGATGTATGAAGAACAATATGAAAATCAGCAATACGAGCATCATTACGAACATTGGTCGTCAAGGTATAGCCGTCCATCTCAGGCATTTCAATATCTGAAATCAGCATCAAGTATTTATCCTGAATCCGCACCCCTGCGTCCGTCAGCTCTTGCAAATGGTTCCACGCCTGCATACCATCATTCAACGCCGTTACTTCCACACCAATTTCTTGAAGACAGCGAGTAACTTGCTTACGTGCAATTTTAGAGTCGTCTACAATTAGCACATGCAGTTTTTTTGCATTTTCTGCAACCTTCTCACTCACCATATTTTCTGACATGGTTTCATTCATAGGTGAGACTTCAGCCAGTACTTTTTCAACATCGATAATTTCTACTAACTTGCCTTCTACCTCGGTCACCGCGGTTAAGTAATGATCTCGACCGGTTCCCTTTGGTGGTGGGTGAATATCACCCCAGTTCATATTGACGATACGTTCAACACCGGCAACTAAGAATCCTTGCGTCTTTAAATTGTATTCAGTGATAATGACAAAAGCATTCGTTATGTCACCGACTTTAGATCCACCGGTTGCCATACTCAGATCCATAATGGGAAGTGTACCCACACGTAAATGAGCAACCCCTCGAACAACAGGGTGACTGTGAGGCAAAACCGTCAACTTCGGACATTGCAAAACTTCTTTTACTTTAAAAACATTAATCCCGTAGATCTGTGGCCCTTCCATTCTAAATAATAGAAGCTCTAAACGATTGGCCCCGACTAGCTGGGTTCGCTGATCGACGGTTTCCATAACTCCTGCCATAAATATCTCCTAACTCTAACGCCTTCGGCATGGCGTTTGCTGTATCAAACGTAAATAAAGAAAAGTGTCGTGAAAATGACACAGCAAATACGGTTTACTGTATTGAGCATAGTTGAGAATGGGTAAATGAATAGCAGGAGCGAAAGATTGATGAAACGACATTTATTTATTTTTATTATTTATTGTCTTTGTTCGCCGTTAAGCCAAGCAAACGATATTAAGGCTAATCCGTTAGAACAAAGTATACGCAATAACGTTTTAACTCAATGGGAAACCATCGGGCAACGCCCTGGTGCGGTAAATAAAGTCGTTATTTCAGGGATCCCTCAAGGATATAAAAGCCCTGAATGTAAAAGCCCATTAAAAGTTAAGTCGACAAATGCATTGAGGCTGGGCCGTAACAGCATTCAAGTGAGCTGTCCTCACCGTTCTAGTTGGTCACTGATGCTGAACGCCGACATTGAAGTGTGGCGAGATGTGGTGGTTCTTCGAGATCATCTATCTCGAGGTCAGCAGGTTAAGAACAGCAGTGTGGTACTACAGCAACGCAATATTGGTGACTTACAACGTGGCTATTACACAGACATCAAAGGCATTATTGGGAACATTAGTAAACGCTCTCTCAAAGCAGGCACCGCCATCAGTCCAGGCATGATCAATCTGCCCATTATCGTAAAGCGTGGTCAGACGGTCACTTTGCGAGCTGAGCGCCCTGGTTTCGAGGTGAACATGAAGGGATTGGCGCTTAAAAAAGGCCGTAAAGGCGATAGAATTAAAGTTGAAAACAGCAATAGCAGCAGGGTTCTGTACGGTACCATTGTTGATTCTGACTTAGTTTTAATTGATTGATGTTTTTTGTTAAAAAGAATTAAAGTTATCACGGCAATAGCCGATACAATAACAGTAGGAGTCTAACTAGATGCAATGGCTTGGAGAAATATCCATGAATATCAATAAGTTAACAAGTGGTCTTGATGGCGGAGGCATGGCAAAAGCTGATGCTGCTAGCCCTCAAAATAAAAAAACAGAAGACAATACCAAAACTGCAAGCAGTGTTGGTAGCGGCGATCAGGTAAAACTGAGCAGCAGCAGCCTTAACATTCAACAGATTGAAGCTCAGGTGAGTAAGATGCCTGATGTTGATGATAAAACCATCGATCGCATTCGAAGTGCTATCGATAACGGTGAATATAAAATAGATTATCAACAGTTGGCAGGAAAAATGCTTGATTTCGAAGGAAAGCTTAATTAATCCTTGGAGTCACCGTGGCCAACTTACATCAAATATTTTATCAGCAGCTTAACCAAGAATTAGACATCGCCAGCACATTGCATAGACTCCTTTGTGAAGAGCGCGAGCTGCTAGATCCCCCTAATATTGAGGCGCTAAGCGCACTGCAGGAAAAAAAACTGCAACAGCTTGCTGATCTTAAAGCGTTAAACCAAGTACGATGTTGTTGGCTACAAGAACACAACATCCCCCTCGACAAACACTGCTACCAACATCCTTTATTACAATCAGCCAAGAATGAAGATAACGAACGCATGGCCGACCTGTGGCAACAACTTGCCGATCAATTTAAAGAGAATCGTAATTTGACGGATATTTTGTCCGTTATTGTACTAACCGCACGCCAAAGAACGCAAAGTTTGATGAAAATCTTGCGCGGACAAAAGAATTCTCCTAATTTATATACTAAGAGCGGCCAAACCAAAGGTAATTCGACGGGTTTAGGTTACGCAAAAGCTTAGAAAGCCGAATTAATGAACGGCAGAGGGAAATATGGCAGACGAAAGTACTACCGAGGAAAGCATGGCTGAAGACAGCGCCTCAGCAGAAATTACGCCTGAAGAAAGTACGCTTGAAGAAAGCAACGACGAATACTATCTGGATACTACGGAAGATATTTACGGGGCATTGCGCAAAATAATTTTAATGAAACAGCCTGTGGTCGTTACTATTGAAAGCAGTGATGAGACCTTCACTTCTGCAATTACTCATGCTAATTTAAAAAACAGTAGCTTTTTTCTTGATCAAGTTGTGCCACAAAAAGGCAATGACTTAATTCGCTCTGGCAGCCGTTTTTCTGTTCTCGCCGATAGCCAAGGCGTGAAAATAGAATTCGATATGACAGGGAGAATTAAGTACCAGCCAACCAACCAACAATATCGTGTTGAATTCCCTACTCAAGTGCTTTATCTGCAACGACGCACAGCCTATAGAGTAATGATTCCTCCCGCTCATCAAATTTTAGTGAAGTTAAAAATGGAAGACGGTGGCGATCACCTCGTCGGACAGCTTTCAGACCTTTCATCCAGTGGTTTCAAAGCGTTATTTAAAGGCAACTGCGTTGAACGATTAAAAACGACTAAAGACATCCCTATCGCCCGTATTAAATTTAATGATCAAAACAATATGGACTGCAGCTTAATCGCCCGCCATGTCATCACAACAAAAAATGGTGATACACAAGTAGGGTTTGCCTTTAATTTGATTTCAGGGATGGGCCAGCGCTTCTTAGACCGTTTAATTGGTGAACTGCAGTGGGAAGAGCGCCAAAAAGCTGAACAAGTTGAGCTCAATAAACTAAAAAATAATGAAAAATTGCCTCATTTGCAAAGCTAACTAGATACGGGCGGCTTAATTATTCTGATACAATGACGTCATGACTGACATCGACTTCTATATATTATCCGCTCAAGAACCTCAGCAAAGATTAGACTTTGCCTGCCGCTTGGTTGAAAAAGCTTACCGTAGCCGTTGCAAGGTCTACATTCACTTTGATACCGAAGCGCAAGCAAAAGCTTTTGATGAGTTACTCTGGCGCTATCGCGATAACAGCTTTATTCCCCACAGTTTAGTCACCAGTGATGAATTGGAAAATAACTGCCCAGTGCACATTGGCTTTGGTGAGCAACAACCGCCACAGTTTGATGTACTGCTTAATTTGGCTAACAACATTCCTGCCACTTTTGCCCGTCATAAACGCTTACTCGAAATTGTTATTCAACAAGACTTGGTTTTAACGTCTACTCGCCAGCATTATAAATTCTATAAAGAACGTGGTTATCCGATTAATAACATCGATATGCGTATAGCAGACTGATTTGATACGGCTGCATAATAGAATGACAAAGGACCTGCAGTTTGAGGCCTTTGTTAATACATAAACTATGACTCTTTAATAAAGGGTAAATAGTCAGCTTTGTTAATATTCCCACACTTGGATCACTTGACCAATTGGACAATTATTTAAAGCCATGACTATAATATGCCCAAGATGCTCTGATGTTGCATATAAGCAATACTGATCTCTAACCTAACTGAAGTTTATAACGACTATTATAATAGGAACGACCATGAAATTTACCAAGATTGCTTTAGCGACAGCGATGACCGTAGCGGCCAGCGCTGCAAGTGCAGAAACCTTTTTCTACGATAACAGCGTATCTGTACTTTACGGACAGAGCTACGAAGTTATTGAGTCAGACCAAGCGG
>JBNMPQ010000007.1:0-28078 GCA_051276935.1 Oleispira sp.
CGGTATTGATCGCACGAGACAGTGTTGAAGACCCAAAGGACTTCCAGCGTTTGAAGCGGCTGTTGCGCAGTCGCTGAAAATGAGTTTAAAACAACGTGTGTTTAAAACAAGGTGGGCTTAAAGCTCACCGAGTTCTTTTAGGTGCTTAGGCGTCAGTACTGTATCGAACGCACGGGGTAGGGCTTCTGGGTAATCCAAAGAATAATGCAAGCCGCGGCTCTCTTTACGCAGTAATGCTGAGCGAATAATAACATCAGCCACGTCTACTAAATTTCGCAGTTCGAGTAAGTCATTACTCACTCGATAATTACCATAAAACTCCTGAATCTCATCACGCAGCAATGTTACTCGGTGTTTGGCTCTCACTAAGCGCTTTGTCGTGCGCACAATACCTACGTAATCCCACATAAATCGGCGTAACTCATCCCAGTTGTGAGCGATGACTACGGCTTCGTCAGAATCGGTTACCTGTGTATCATCCCAATCTGGAATGTCAGGTAATGGTGCTCCTGCTGAAGTATGCGTTGCAATTTCTGCGGCGGCTTGGCGAGCAAAAACTAAACACTCTAAGAGTGAATTGCTGGCCAAGCGATTGGCACCATGCAATCCTGTATGAGCCGTTTCGCCGATGGCATATAAGCCAGGAATGTCGGTGCGGCCATCGATGTCTGTGACAACACCGCCACAGGTATAATGAGCAGCCGGGACAATAGGAATAGGATTTTTAGTAATGTCGATGCCAAGCTCTAAGCAACGCTCATAAATAGTAGGAAAATGGGCGATGATAAAATCTTTATCTTTATGGCTGATATCAAGATAAAGACAGTCTGCTCCTAAACGTTTCATTTCGTGATCAATCGCCCGCGCCACGATGTCACGAGGCGCGAGTTCGCCACGCTTATCAAACTTGTGCATAAATCGCTTGCCGTTGGGCAGCAATAAATGGCCACCTTCGCCTCGTACGGCTTCTGTAATCAAAAAAGATTTGGCTTGTGGATGATACAAGCAGGTTGGATGGAATTGATTAAATTCCATGTTCGCAACGCGACAGCCTGCACGCCATGCCATGGCTATACCGTCGCCAGAAGCGCCATCGGGATTGCTGGTATACAAATATGCTTTACTTGCACCGCCAGTCGCTAATACCACTGAACTGGCGGTAATCACTTCGACTTCGCCGGTGGCTTTATTTAAAAAATACGCCCCAAAGCAACCTTGTTCTTTCTGTCCCAGTTTTTCGCCAGTGATCAGATCAACCGCAATATAATTGGTTAATAAATGTATATTTTTTTTGGCTTTGGCGGCGTTTAACAGAGTATTAGAGATGGCGACGCCTGTTGCGTCTGCCGCATGAATAATGCGACGAACACTGTGCCCACCTTCACGGGTCAGGTGGTAATTTTCACCATTCTCACCTTGATCAAAAGGCACACCAAGTTCAATCAGCCATTGAATGGCCGCTGTGCTGTGTTTAATGGTATGACGCACGCTGGGTTCGTGACAAAGGCCTGCACCGGCTATGAGGGTATCGCTGACATGTGCCTCAACGGTATCTTCTTGATCAAGCACAGCAGCAACGCCGCCTTGAGCCCAGCGTGTTGAGCCAGCATCTAAGCTATCTTTGCTGACAATCGCAGCGCTTAAATGGTCAGGCAGAGATAAACCTAAGGTTAATCCGGCAGCACCGCTGCCGATGATTAAAACATCAAATGTATGCTTACGACTCATTATGGCTATTCTTATAGATTGATTACGACAATGTGTTCATTATTCAATGACTCGCACTATAATGTAATGTGGCGTTAAATGGCAGTGCTAATCGATTATAGCTTTTAGCTAAAATAAGGTGGGTTAATTTATCATCTAAGCAGCTAATGATGAGTTAACGTGGTAAAAATTTTGGAACTTTTATTCACCTCAATACTCTATTTACCATATGACAGTATAACGTTGGTAATATTTGCATGTGCTTATAAGCGGACTTTAGGTGCGCTTTGAGCTGAGTGCTAGGGGAATGAGTATGAGCAACGTGGCATACGCGCTGCAGCAACCAACAGTAATGGATCACCGAATGAGTGACAACCCGCAAACAGATCAACAATTGGTTAGTCGAGTACAAAAAGGCGATCGCCGAGCGTTTGATTTATTGGTGATTAAATATCAGCCCAAAATATTATCTTTAATTGGGCGTTTTGTATTCGATACGTCAGAGTGCCAAGACGTGGCGCAAGAAGCTTTTATAAAAGCCTACCGAGCATTGCCTAATTTTCGTGGTGATAGCCAATTTTACACGTGGCTATACCGAATTGCAGTAAATACCGCAAAGAACTATTTGGTCAGTCGTGGGCGAAAAACCCCGACTCATGACATCGATCCTGAAGATGCCGAAAATTTTTCTGAAGAAATGGCTTTTAGAGACAGTGCTACCCCCGAAAGAATTTTGCAGCGAGACCGTCTTAAAGACGTTGTTTTTGGTGCTATTGCTGACTTACCTGAAGAACTGCGCATTGCGGTTTCTTTAAGAGAGTTAGATGGTATGAGTTATGACGAGATTGCGGAAGTGATGGATTGTCCTATCGGGACCGTGCGTTCACGAATATTTCGAGCGAGAGAAGCGATTGAAAAGAAAATGCAACCTTATTTAGAAGCCAGTGCCTAAGTGATAGTGCGATAAAAGCGTGTTAATACTTGGGTTAGCAATGGTTGGTGAATGGTCGCAATGAGCGACTGTAAAGAGTGTGGAGACTGTAGATGAACGAAAGAAATAAAGAGTCATTATCGGCACTGATGGATGGCGAAGCCGACGAGTTAGAAATTCGACGCGTATTAAATCAGCTGGATAAAGACGATGAATTACGAAATCACTGGAAAAACTATCATCTAATGGGTTCACTCATGCGCGATGAAAGCTTTGATGGCCTTGATCTTACTCGTGGGATTAATCAAATATTAGATGGTGAACTTGCACCCAGCGGCGCCGGGGATATTAGTATTCCTAAGTCAGCCCGTGAGGGGCATGTAAAAAGATCACGCAATGCTTGGTACAAACCATTAACATCCGTCGCAGTTGCAGCTTCGGTTACTCTAGCCGTATTATTGGGCGTGCAATCGATTGAGCCTGATAAGGGTTTAGGTTTGGTGGATAACCGTGCAAATACATTACAAGCACCGCAAGGCGAATTAACCGCTTCTAATCTGACGACTGAAGAGCAGCAAGAGTTAGAGAGTGCTCAACAGCAGTTGCAAGATTACATATTGCAGAACTCATCGGACACTAACGAAGAAAAGAAAGGTATTTTACCTTTTGCACGAGTGGTTGAATTCCAGAGTCAGGGTAAATAACCTAGGCCAAATCGCGTATACTCTCTTTAAGCGTTAGCGGTTATCAAAATAGCGTCACACCATAATTGAAGAGCAGCTAGATGATTGAAGAGCAGGTGGTAATTACGTCGATAGACCCAAGCGGTGCTTGGGTTGAGGGTATGCAGCAAAGTGCTTGTGGTAGCTGCAGTGCCAAAGCAGGATGTGGCCAGCATGCCATGACTCAGTTAGGACGTAAGGTAACTCTTTGGTTACCTTTAGAGCACTTGTCAGACACAGTGGGTTTTAACGTAGGTCAGCAAGTCGTTGTAGGGTTACCAGAAGGTGCTATTCTGCGCAGTACTGTCGTGCTGTATGGGGTCCCTTTACTCGCATTGGTACTGGGTGCGATTATCGGTCATGCGGCTTGGGGAGAAGTGGGTTCTATTCTAATATCGGTCGTGTCCATGTTGATCGGTTTTAAGTTAGCTCAATATTGGTCGCTGAAAAATAAACAACACTGGCAGCCTCATTTTATTCGCCATTGTGTTCCTCCATTACATAATGAAAACAAAGACAGCATAATAAAAATTTTAAAATAAATGACATTATTGTTAGAAAAAATTAATGGTAAAAACATAAAGGAGCATCCTTGATAATGATGATATTCACCAAAACTTATAAATTTATGACTTCTATTCCAATCACCTCATTATTCTGCTTAAGTCTTTTTAGTGCGCTTGGCCATGCATCTTCACTGCCAGATTTTACCGATCTGGTGCAAGAGGCATCGCCATCAGTAGTCAATATTGCCACTATTAAATACGGTAACAAGTATGGCAAAGCCTATGATGGTTTAGCTGAACAATACAATTTGCCCAAAGATATGCCCGATATCTTTCGACATTTCTTCGGTCCTCAGGGTCCTAATCAAGGGGGGCAAGGTGGAAGTCAGAGATACGGTCAAACGCCGAATCAACCGTCAGAAAAATCTTCTTTAGGCTCTGGTTTTATTATCTCATCAGATGGTTATATTTTAACTAATAATCATGTGGTGCAAGGCGCCGATGAAATTATTGTACGTCTGAGTGATCGTCGTGAGTTAGAGGCTGAATTGATTGGTGCTGATGAGCGCGCAGATTTGGCTTTGTTAAAGGTCAAAGCGACGGGTTTGCCCGCTGTTGAGTTGGGTAATTCAGACACGCTAAAAGTAGGCGAGTGGGTGCTGGCGATAGGTTCTCCTTTTGGTTTTGATTATTCTGTGACGGCCGGAATTGTGAGTGCGTTAGGACGCAGTCTTCCTAATGAAAGTTATGTGCCTTTTATTCAAACCGATGTCGCGATTAACCCGGGTAACTCAGGCGGTCCTTTGTTCAATCTTGATGGTGAAGTTATTGGTATTAACTCACAGATCTATACGCGTTCAGGTGGTTTTATGGGAGTATCATTTGCGATTCCGATCAGTGTTGCAATTGATGTCGTAGAGCAGTTAAAAGATAAAGGTAAGGTAAGTCGCGGTTGGTTAGGCGTGGTTATTCAGGAAGTCAATAAAGATCTAGCAGAATCCTTCGGTCTCAAACAAGCTAAGGGCGCTTTAGTGGCTCAACTAGTCCCAGGAAGTCCAGCGGAAGAAGGTGGCCTGTTAAGTGGAGACATTATTACGGCATTTAATGGCCAAGAAATTAACTTATCTACCGATTTACCGCATCGCGTTGGCCGAGTAAAGCCCGGTGCCGATGCGAAGCTGAATATTGTGCGTAATGGCAAAACAAAAGTGATTAATCTTGAAATCGGTTCACTGCCTGATGGAGACTTACCTTCGCTGGGGCAGCAGAATTCAAGCCCAGATTATAAACAAAATCGTTTGGGGATCGTTGTGAGTGAATTAAGCGAAAAACAGCAGCGTTCCTATGGTAACGGCGTTTTGGTGCAGCAAGTGGCCAACGGTCTTTCAGGAGCAATGTCAGGCGTTATTTCGGGTGATGTCATCTCTATGATCTATGGTGAACGTATTTATTCTGTTGATGACTTTACTCGCATCGTTAAATCTCTACCAGGCGGCCGTTCAGTTCCCATGCAAATTGTACGTCGTGGTGCGGCTATGTTTATTCCTTTACGTCTGGCTAATCAATAAAATAATTAAATAAGTCAGGTCATGCTTCATTAACGATAGAAAATATAAGGCTATAGAACGATCTTCATAGCCTTATATCCCCACTTCTAGTAAACTCCTGCGCTATTTAAACGTTGTCTTTGACAGGTGTTCTTTGGTGAGTAAGCTTAACCATATTCGTAACTTTTCTATTATTGCCCATATTGATCATGGTAAATCCACCCTAGCTGACCGTTTTATACAGCATTGTGAGGGCTTGTCTGCGCGTGAAATGCAAGCTCAGGTACTCGATTCCATGGATATCGAGCGAGAGCGTGGCATTACAATTAAAGCGCAAAGCGTCACCTTAGATTATAAATCGCTAGATGGTGAAACTTACCAGCTTAACTTTATTGATACTCCAGGCCATGTGGATTTCAGTTATGAAGTTTCGCGATCCCTGGCTGCTTGTGAAGGTGCGTTGTTAGTCGTGGATGCCGCTCAAGGCGTTGAAGCTCAATCGGTTGCTAACTGTTATACCGCGATTGAACAGGGGCTCGAAGTAGTGCCTGTATTGAATAAAATGGATTTGCCGCAGGCCGATCCTGACCGTGTTGCGGCAGAGATTGAAGAAATCATCGGCATTGATGCTTCTGAAGCCGTCCGTTGTTCTGCTAAAAGTGGCCTCAATGTTGAAGGTGTATTGGAAGAGATTATTAAATTGATTCCGCCACCAGAAGGTGATCCTGACGGTCCACTGCAAGCCTTGATTATTGATTCTTGGTTTGATCCCTATTTAGGCGTTGTATCGTTAGTACGAATTAAAAACGGTACTTTGCGCAAAGGCGATAAAGTGCGAATGCTTTCGACCTCTCGTGATCATGGTGCTGATGGTATTGGTATCTTTACTCCTAAGCGTAAAGAGACAGGTCTGTTACGTGCGGGTGAAGTAGGTTATATGGTCGCCGGTATTAAAGATATTCACGGCGCACCAGTGGGGGATACCATCACTCACACTAAAACGCCTAATGTTGAAACTTTACCGGGTTTCCTAAAAGTTAAGCCCCAAGTTTATGCGGGTCTGTTTCCGATTAGCTCTGATGACTTCGAAAACTTCCGTGATGCCCTTGATAAATTATCATTAAACGATGCATCTTTATTCTTTGAGCCAGAAAGCTCAGATGCGTTAGGCTTTGGTTTCCGTTGTGGTTTCCTAGGCATGCTGCACATGGAAATTATTCAAGAACGTTTAGAGCGTGAATACAATCTTGATTTAATTACCACCGCTCCGACAGTGATTTATCAGGTTGTAAACCGGAAAGGGGAAACCTTTGAAATTGATAATCCGTCAAAGCTGCCTGATCCAGGCACAATTGAAGAAATGCATGAACCTATTGCTGATGTCAGCATCCTCGTTCCTCAAGAGTATCTCGGTAATGTTATCTCTTTGTGTGTTGGCAGACGGGGTGTGCAAAAAGACATGCAATATGTGGGTAACCAAGTTTCTTTAACCTACCAAATACCGATGGCCGAAGTTGTAATGGATTTCTTCGATCGCTTAAAATCGGTCAGTCGAGGTTTTGCGTCACTCGATTACAGTTTTAGTCACTTTTCCCCTGCGTCGTTAACGCGATTGGATATTCTTATTAATGGTGAGCGTGTTGATGCGTTAGCGGTTATTTTGCATACCGACAATGTTCGCAGTCGCGGTCGTGCGTTGACTGATAAAATGAAAGAGCTCATTCCTCGCCAGATGTTTGATGTTGCAATTCAAGCCACTATGGGCGCACAAGTTGTTGCTCGTACTAACATTAAAGCAATGCGTAAGAACGTAACGGCCAAATGTTATGGCGGTGATATCAGCCGTAAGAAGAAGCTGCTGCAGAAGCAGAAAGACGGTAAAAAACGAATGAAGCAGATTGGTAACGTAGAAATTCCTCAGTCAGCTTTCTTAGCCGTTCTCAAGGTGGATGACTAATTATGTTACAACACAATTATCGAGCTAAGCAGACAGGTGTATCTTTTATATCGATACTGGCCTTCTTAGTACTATTGGGCTTTTCACTTAACTTTGTTGTGCGAATTTTCGGTATGCATTGGGATGATCGATTTTTGGTTACTATCTTAGATGATCTACCAGATGTTATTAACCGTGATAGCAGCGTCAAAGACGTGCGTAAGTTAATTAATAGCCGTTTAGATATTAATCGGTTGCGTATACCGATTAATGAGTTGGTTATTACCAAGCACAAAGGCGAGATTAAATTGATCTGGAATTATGAACGTCGTGATCATGTGATGTCTAATGTTGATATCGTGTTAACTTTTAATCACGAGTACAGTTACTAAGCCGTGAATAATCCTCTATTAAAGCTAAGTCAGCGCATTGACTACACCTTTTGTGATACTTCGTTAATCGAATTGGCATTAACACATCGCAGTTGTGGTGGTAAAAATAATGAACGCCTGGAATTTCTGGGTGACTCTATCGTTAACCTAGTGATTGCGGAAGCACTGTTCTTAAAATTTCCAGAAGCGAAGGAAGGCAAGCTAAGCCGTCTTCGAGCCCGTATGGTTAAAGGGGTGACCCTTGCTGAACTCGCGCGATATTTTTGCTTGGGCGACTTTTTGCATCTCGGTTCAGGAGAAATGAAAAGTGGTGGCCATCGTCGTGAATCGATCTTAGCCGATACGGTTGAAGCTATTATTGGTGCCATTTATCTTGATTCTGATATGGATACGGTGAAAGCCAAAATTTTGCAGTGGTATGATTCTAGACTAGAAGCATTAAGTCTGGATGACCCACTGAAAGATCCTAAAACACAACTGCAAGAATTTTTGCAAGGTAAGCAGGCTCCTTTGCCTAAATACGATGTGTTAAATATTGAAGGCAGCGCGCATGAACAGTTATTTAAAGTGAGCTGTGTTGTAACCGATTTAGAAAAAAAGATTGTCGGGCAAGGTGGTAGTCGACGTATCGCCGAGCAAGAAGCAGCGGCACAAGCTTTGAAATTTTTAGGTATAAGCCTTAAGCCCGGTGAGGAATAGATTTTATGGAAAATGAAACAGCAGAACGTTCAGGTTATGTCGCTATTATTGGTCGCCCAAACGTCGGAAAATCCACGTTATTGAATTATATTTTGGGACAAAAGCTGAGCATTACTTCGCGTAAGCCGCAAACAACTCGACACAAAATCGTGGGTATTAAAACCGAAAATGATGTGCAAGTGGTGTACGTTGATACCCCTGGTATGCACGAAAATCATGATAAAGCTTTAAACCGTTACATGAACAAAGCGGCGCTAACTGCAGTAAAAGACGTTGATGCTATCGTCTTCATGATTGATCGAACTAAATGGACGAGTGAAGATGAGTTGGTATTAAAGTCTTTGCAATACGTTAAGTGCCCCGTGATTTTGGCAGTCAATAAAGTAGATTTTTTAGCGGACAAAGAAACATTATTACCAACATTACAGAAGCTGGATGAAAAGTATAAATTTGCTCACATCGTACCGATGAGTGCAAAAACAGGCCATAACGTTGATCGTTTAGAAACGATTATCGCGAGCTTTATTAAGCAGGGTGCTCACTTTTATCCGGAAGATCAGATCACTGATCGTAGCTCTCGGTTCTTAGCAGCAGAGCTTGTACGCGAAAAAATTATGCGCCAGCTGGGTGACGAACTTCCCTACTCTATGACGGTTGAGATCGAAGAGTTTCGTTACGAAGATAGCCTTTTAGTTATTAGTGCGGCTATTTTGATTGATCGTCAAAGCCAAAAGCATATTATTATCGGTGAGAAAGGCGGCCGCATTAAGCAAATTGGTCGTGATGCTCGTTTGGATATGGAAGAAATGTTCGAGTGTAAAGTGATGCTTAACACTTGGGTGAAGGTGAAGTCTGGTTGGGCCGATAGCGAACGAGCACTTAAAAGTCTTGGCTACGACGGTTTAGACTAATAAGGTTTAATTAAATAAAGTCATTCAATGTGACGAATATGGGTCGTAGCAGTGCAAAATAATTTTAACCTTACTTATTATGTTTTGCACAGACGTCCTTACAGAGAGAACAGTCAAATTGTTGATTTGTTTTGTGAAAAACAAGGACGTTTTTCTATATTACATCGCGTTAATAAAAAAAATCCCGCTCTACAGCCTTTTACCCCTTATCAAATGCAATTCTCTGGTCGTGGTGATCTAAGATATAGCCAGCATGTCGAAATTGTTTATCCCCCCCCTTATTCATCCAAGGCTTCATTCGTTAATGGACCATCAGCAGACGAATTGTTTTTAAGTGAGCCATCGATAAAAGGGCAGTCTTTAAAAGGAAGAAATTTATACTGCGGTTTTTATTTGAATGAGTTGATCATACGTTTAACATGGAAAGATGAGCCGCAGCCAGAACTCTATAAAGTGTACCAGCAAACTTTACAGGGGTTGTTGCAGCTTGAGAATGACATGCAATCAGAACCGCTATTGCGTCGCTTTGAATTTCATTTATTAGCGGTTATGGGTTATCAATACAACTGGCAGCAAGACAGTGAATGTCGAGATATTCAGGCGGATCAACTTTACAGTTTTGATCCCTCTTCAGGATTTAATCTCATTATCGCACAGGCTTATGGTGCGGTAAGGCCTCAAGGCTTTCCTGGGCATGCAATTTTAGCCATTGCTGCTGAGGACTGGCAGCATGAGTTAAGTTGGCAAGTTGCAAAACATATTGCTAGGCTTGCGTTAAATCCCTTATTGGGAGATAAGCCTCTTGCCAGTCGAGAGTTGTTTAAAAAACTTTAGCGTTCAAAAAATAATTTTTATCGAAAGCTTTTTTGAACAGAAGCTTTAAACCAAATACTGTCTTTATACGTATTAACTTAAAAATAGATAGGGTGATGATTGTGACAAAAGCACGAGTTTTATTAGGGGTAAATATTGATCATGTGGCAACGTTGCGCCAAGCGCGTGGCACTCGTTATCCTGATCCTGTTCAAGCGGCTTTGGTCGCAGAAGAAGCGGGTGCCGACGGTATTACTATTCACCCACGTGAAGACCGACGCCACATACAAACCCGTGATGTATATGTATTAAAAGAAGTGTTAACGACGCACATGAATCTTGAAATGGCGGTGACCGATGCCATGCTTGAGCTGGCTGAAGAAATAGAACCTGAACATTGTTGCTTGGTCCCTGAAAAGCGAGAAGAGCTAACCACAGAGGGTGGCTTGGATGTTATCGGGAATGAAGTAGCGATTAAGGCGGCCTGCGATCGTTTAGCGGCCATTAATAGTCAGGCTTCTTTATTCATTGATGCTGACAAAGCTCAAATTGATGCAGCCGTTCGCTGTGGTGCACCTGCGATTGAGATTCATACCGGTGCTTATGCCGATGCCAAAACGCCTCAGTCGCAAGCGGCAGAGCTGGCGATATTAAAAGATGGTATTGCCTATGCACTTGAGCAAGGTCTTATTGTGAATGCAGGGCATGGTTTGCATTATCATAATGTCGAGGCCATTGCGGCGATTCCCGGTATTAATGAATTAAACATTGGCCATAGCATCATTGCTCGTGCTGTCTTTGTAGGCCTTAAAGACGCAGTGAAAGAAATGCGTGAATTAATTCGTTTAGCTCAGCACATTACTTAACAAAACAGTGCTTAAAAAAACAGTGACGACAACAATAGCCTCAAATGGATTCGTGCGTAAAGGGTCAGTGCCCAAAGGCATCGGTACTGATTTATTAGATCAACGCCGAATTGCTGGGGTTATAGAGAATCAAGGTGAACGGTTTGCGCGCAGAATCTTAACTCCGCAAGAGTTGTTATTGTGGGACGAGAAAGCGCATAGCGTAAACTTTTTGGCTAAGCGTTATGCTGCAAAAGAAGCTATTTCGAAAGCACTGGGTACAGGCATCGCTAAAGGTATTAGTTTTCAGCATATCAACATTTATGCCGATGACTTGGGCAAGCCAGTGGTTGAGCTTTCAGCCGAAGCATTAAGCAGGGCTCAGTCAATGGGTGGCAAGCATGTCTTACTAAGCTTAAGCGATGAAGGCGAGATGATTCTCGCCTTTGCTGTACTGAGTTAAGGGATTCGTTTAAAGGCCCTATTGGTTGGAGATTCTTGCTGGCATTACGCCAGCTCTTCTTTTGCTAATTCTAATGCATCACGCCATTGATTCTCTTGTGCCCATTGCTGCAAACGGATAATCGATTCGATTGCTTTTTGATAGAGGTTTTCGCAATCGACAAGTTCTTGATTTTTAAGCCCCGTCTCTAATTGTTCCAATGTATGCATTAAGCAGGGAGTGCCGCAATAGCGAGTTGCTCCGTGTATTTTGTGTATGTGTTGTAATAAGGGCTCTTGCTGTTGTCCTTGCCATAGCCCTTGTATCTCTGGCAAATCATCGGTTAAGCCTTCTAAGAGCATATTGAACATATCAATGGCGAGATCTAATTTGTTATTGGCTAATCGCATTGAGTACTGTGGATCAAATATTAGACAGTTTTCCTGTGGATCTTTTTCGCTTAACGTTGCATCCGTTATGCTGCTGCCTAGTGTGCGTTGTGCATAAGGCTTTATTTTTTTTGGCAGAATAACCTTAGTATTTCTATCGCAACGAAACCCCGTCCAGCGTTCAATACATTGCATAAGCTGATCATTGTTTATGGGTTTAGTTTGATAATCGTTCATGCCTACTTGCAGTATTTTATCTTTTTCATCAGCAATAGCGTGTGCTGTTAGAGCGATAATAGGGAGCTCTTTCGATGTCTTTTTCAAGCGAATCAATCGCGTTGCTTCTAAGCCATTCATACCTGGCATTTGAATATCCATAAAAATCATATCGATAGTATGTTGTTCAAGCTCCAAGAGTGCTTGTGGGCCTGAATCAGCGGCAATCACCCTAATTCCCATATCTTCTAATAATACAGTGACCAATTTCAAATTTGCTTCGTTATCATCAACGGCTAATATTGTTGGGGCTGGCA
Organism: Oleispira sp.; assembly: GCA_051276935.1. Taxonomy (GTDB): domain Bacteria; phylum Pseudomonadota; class Gammaproteobacteria; order Pseudomonadales; family Oceanobacteraceae; genus Oleispira. The sequence goes on from JBNMPQ010000007.1 coordinate 12,374, forward strand.
TTTGAATACGGTTTTGATTATTACTATTCGTTGGACTTAATTCAATGTCCAAGCTCACACAGAGAGAACCAAATAATTTACTGCTTTGCAAAGGCTTAGATAAGCTTTGGTAAGCACCCAGTGTTTGCGCATATTCTAACTCTTCTGAAATAGCGGTGTTGACCAAGGCGATAATGGGAATGTTATAGCTGTTTACTTGTTTAAATAATTTGGCTGTTTTTGCGTGGTACAATTCTTTGCGACTCAATCCAATAATAACGGCATTAGCAGGGTCACCATTTTGATGCTTTCGTATCAGAGATTGCAGTAAAATATCGCTATTGTCTGTATCGTTATACCGAATATGCCACTGCTCTAATAAATGCGTAATGCTTAAGCGAGTCGTCGATGATGACTCCATAATCAGTATTTGCTGACCTTTGAGCTCTTCCATAGGCAGTGCATGTTGACGAGATTTTTTTAAGTTAACTGAAAAAGAGAAGGTAGCTCCTTCGCCTTCAGCACTCTGAACGCTAATGTCACCTTTCATCGCTTTTACTAAGTGCTGACTAATGACTAACCCTAAGCCCGTACCACCGAATTGACGTGTTGTACTGGAATCAGCTTGGCTAAAAGCGCGAAAAATTTTGTTTTGTTGTTCATCGCTTAAACCGATACCCGTATCGGTGATTTCGAATTTCACACCGGCTTGATTAATGTTTTCATCTTCAATCAGAACCCGTACTGTAATATTTCCTTGAGGAGTGAATTTTATGGCATTAGAAATTAGATTGGTGAGTACTTGTTTTATGCGTAACGGATCACCGGTCAAAAACTGAGGAACGTCAGAATAAATAAGGCTAACCAATTCGAGTGATTTTTTATGCGCTTCAGGTGCATTAATGGTTAATACGTCTTCAAGTACTTCTCGCACATTAAAATCAATGTTTTCTAATACCAGTTTGCCAGCATCAATTTTAGATAGATCGAGAATGTCATTAATGATGGTCAGCAAACCATTGGCTGATTTTTCAATAGTATTTAAGTGATCGGTTTTCCTTTGATCACTTTGGTCTTTTAATAAAATACGCGTGAAGCCTAATATGCCGTTTAAAGGTGTGCGAATTTCGTGACTGATATTGGTTAAAAATTCTGATTTTATGCGACTTACTTCTAATGCTTCTTTGCGGGCGATGTTTAATTCAATATTTTGAATTTCAATATTATCCAGCGTCTCTCGAATATCGTGAGTAGCTTGTTCAATATTTTGCTGGTGCTCTGTTTTTGTGCGTTGAATGGCAATCGCCATTGCATTGATGCCTGCGGCCAATGTTTGAAATTCATCACCACTATTAACATGAACGCGGGCATCAATCTTCCCATCACCAATCGCGCCTACGCAGTCCACCATATCTTGAATGGGAAGCGATATATTGCGGCTCATTCTAATGGCCAGCATTAGGCATAAAATAAGCGTTACTAACACGGTTGTAATACTGGTCGCCAAATGTTGATATTTAGCGATTTGAGTATTGGAAAGTGATAATTCAATCTCAATCCAACCCAATAAATTGGTATCAATATTCTGTTGTTGATAGATCGGTTCAGTGATGTCTTCGATCAAATCGATATTTTGCGTAAATATGGGTGCTTTGATACGAATGCTGCTATCCGTTGTAGAGAGCTGCAGTTGCCCATACTTGAATTGGGTATTACCAATGAATTTGGCAATCATTTTGGGTCCTGCATAGGCCAGAACTTTACCGTCTTTGTTGAGAATTCTGGCGGCGCGAAGATCACGCTCTTCTAATAAATTATTGGCTAAGTTTTGTAATAATCGATTATTACCTGAAACAACACCGTACTCACTGGTAGGAGCGGCTTGTTTTGCAATGGCTAATCCACGTTCTTGTAGCAAAAGATCCAGGTCGCTCATGCGTTGAATAATGAAAAAACCACCTAAAAATAGCGATACAATAAGACCGGGTAATAATACCAAGGCAAGAATTCGATTTTGTAGCTTCCAGTTTTTCATGCTTTGTCCATCTTTAAACAGTTCTTTTTATTTTGATTAAAATTACAGGCCCAGTCTTTGGGTTAAGCGATTGAGTATAAGTAAATTTCGAATCGATATTACAATTCATATAGAATCAGGATTAGAATCGATAACTTTAGTTATATGTAATTTAATATTGTCGTTATTTGTTAACAATAGGATGCACTTGTGAACCACATTGTATACCCAACGATTGATGCGTGCATCGGTCAGACGCCTTTAGTTCTCTTGCAACGCTTGAATGAAGGCAGTAGCAATACAATTTTGTTGAAGCTAGAAGGTAATAACCCTGCAGGATCCGTTAAAGATCGGGCAGCGTTGAGCATGATTGTAAAAGCCGAACAAAGAGGTGATATCCAAAAGGGCGATACGCTCATTGAAGCAACCAGCGGTAATACTGGGATTGCGTTAGCTATGGTCGCTGCGATAAAAGGTTATCGTATGATCTTAATAATGCCTGATAACCTCAGTATGGAACGACGCTGGGCGATGCAGGCTTATGGCGCTGAATTGATCTTGGTGACGAAAGAGCAAAGCATGGAAGGCGCTCGTGACTTGGCAATGTCTATGCAAGCTGAAGGTAAGGGGAAGGTGCTTAACCAGTTTGCTAACGATGACAACCCGTTAGCGCATTACGAGACGACGGGCCCTGAAATCTGGCAGCAAACCCAAGGTCAAGTCACTCATTTTGTCAGTTCAATGGGCACTACGGGTACTATCATGGGAACATCGCGTTATTTAAAAGAACAAAACAAAGAAATTCAAATTGTCGGCTTACAGCCTAAAGAAGGGGCCAGCATTCCGGGTATTCGTCGTTGGCCTGAAAAGTATATGCCGAGTATTTTTGATGCGAGTCGTGTTGACCAAATTATTGATATTGGCCAGCAAGACGCAGAGCAGACAATGAAAGCGTTGGCGACCAAAGAAGGGATTTTTGCTGGGGTATCTTCGGGTGGTTCGGTTGCAGGTGCTTTACAATTGAGTGCGCAGGTAGAGAATGCGACGATTGTCGCTATCATATGCGATCGTGGAGATCGTTACTTATCAACGGGTGTTTTTGCTTAACAATTTGCCTCGGTCGTTTTTTAGACCAGTACGTTCATATGCGGTGTTAAAAGAGTAAGGGCGATTGAATTCACTATAATTGCCCCCATCTTACCGCAAACGCTTAATTTTGTAGGCCATTGTGAATAAAATACTGACATTAACCGTGCATGACCTCGCATCAGATGGACATGGCATCGCTCGCTCAGGGCGCGATGTGTATTTCATACCCGGAGCTTTACCGGGTGAAACCGTTGTTGCTGAGATGCTAGAGCGCAAGCGTAAAATTTGGTATTGCCGTCTAGTGTCTATTGAACACGTGAGTGAACATCGTATTGAGCCGCCTTGTGTTCACTATAAACGTTGTGGTGGTTGTGATTTACAGCATCTTGAATATGACCAGCAAGTTGTGTTTAAGCAGCAGAGAGTCGCTCGCGAGCTCAGCCGTCAGGGTATTGAAATTAAACACTGGGATACTCCTCTTATTGCTAAGGATCAGCAATGGCATTATCGCCGACGTGCGCGTTTAGGTATTCGTTATAATAAATCAAATCAAGAGGTCTCCATTGGTTTTCGTGAAAGCCAAAGCAAGCACCTGACTAATATTGATATTTGTCCGGTACTGGTTGAACACGTCGCGTTAGATTGGAAAGCTTGGCGTGGGCGTTTAGCTCAGTTGGAGGGTATCGCCCGATTTACCCATATTGAAGTATTACAAGCCAGCGAGCGCTTGGTATTGGTTTTCAGAGTCCTCAAAAAAGTCACTAAAAATGACCATGATCGTTTGCAAGGCTGGGCAACTGAATTAAATATTGATCTCTATATTCGACCTGATGATGAGCAGCCATTAGAAGCGGTTAACGAGGTCATAAGTCCACTCACTCATAATGTATTGGGCCATGACTTAACCATTCATCCTGATTATTTCGTGCAAGTGAATAATACTATTAACCAATTAATGGTGGCAAAAGCCAAAGCTTGGTTGGCTCCAGAAGCGGGTTCTCATGTGTGGGATCTGTTTGCTGGTCACGGTAATTTTTCTGTGCCGTTAGCTCAAGATGCCATTGTTGATGCGGTGGAAGTGAGCGATGAAATGGTGCAGGCCATTGAACAACATGCTCTGCATTTGTGCACAGGTACTCTTCTCAACAAAGAGGGTCATGGCCTTGTTGCACATAAAGCTGATTTGTCCAATAGCGACAGCTTAAGCAATTTGCCTAATCCTGATTATGTTCTATTAGATCCTCCCCGTGCAGGTGCTAGCGCGTGTATGGCAGAGTTGATAAAACGCAAAGCAAAGCGCATGGTCTATGTGTCCTGCGATCCTGCAACACTGGCACGAGATTTGAATACGCTGAGTGATGATTTTGAGGTTGAGCGAATTACAATTCTAGACATGTTTCCTCATACCCATCATATAGAAACTATGGTGTTATTGGTGCCTGTGAATAAAAGCAGTCAGGGTCGTAAAAAAATGATGAACGACAAATTGCAAACTCGAGCTAAAACTCAGAGCAACGCCAAAGAGAAAGGAGCATCTCGTGGTAAAAGTAAGAGATGATCAGCCCTTAAAGCACGACGGTAAAATAAACGTTGATGCTTGGTTAGACAAAATCTGCACAGAAGCTGACATTTTAGAGCCTGAGAAGGTCCGTCATGCACTCGTTGTTGCTAAAATTATTGCCGAAGATGCGGTCGAAAACAGCACCTACTGGACCATTGATAGTGCGCAAATGGGTTTGGAAATGGCTCAGATATTAGCGGAGCTTCAGCTTGATGAAGCCTCGATCTTAGCTGCCATTTTATACCGTGCTGTGCGTGAAGGACGGCTGTCTTTGGCGCAAGTCCGAAAAGATTTTGATGATGAAGTTGCAACCCTTATCGAAGGGGTTTTACGGATGGCTGCGATTAACGCCATTCAAAATACATCGGAAGAGCCCGTCTTAGGTCAGCGCGAAGCTCAGGTGGATAATCTGCGTAAAATGCTGGTCTCTGTAATTGATGATGTGCGTGTTGCCTTGATCAAGCTTGCAGAAAGAACGGCCGCTATTCGCGCGGTGAAAGATGCCCCTGAAAGTAAACGTATTAAAGTCGCCAGAGAAGTCTTTAATATTTACGGTCCTTTGGCCCACCGTCTAGGCATTGGTCATTTAAAATGGGAGCTCGAAGACGTAGCTTTTCGTTATTTAGAGCCACTTGCTTATCAAAAAATTGCGACATTATTAGACGAAAAGCGCTTAGCTCGACAAGATTATATTGCTGATGTGGCCAAAACGATTACCCGTGAGTTAGAGAGTGCTGGAATTGCCTGTGAGGTGAACGGCCGGGCTAAACATATTTACAGTATTTGGCGCAAAATGAAGCGCAAAAATATTGATTTTTCACAGGTGTACGACGTACGCGCTGTTAGAATATTGGTGCCTAGCTTGCGAGATTGTTATGCGGCGCTCGGCATTATTCACTCATTGTGGCGTCATATCCCTAACGAATTTGATGACTACATTGCTAACCCAAAAGAAAACGGTTATCAGTCTTTACACACCGCGGTGATTGGCCCCGGCGGTAAAGGCATGGAAGTACAAATACGTACCCAAGAAATGCACGAAGATGCCGAACTAGGTGTCTGTGCGCATTGGAAGTATAAGGGCACAGATACCGTTGCCAAAGATCAAGCGTACGAGCAAAAAATTGCTTGGTTACGTCAAGTCGTGGAGTGGCATGAAGAGATTGGTGACCTCCCTGAGTCAATGACGGATTTACGCTCAGATATTAATCCTGATCGTATTTATGTTTTTACACCTGATGGTCACGTTGTCGACCTTCCACCAGATGCTACTTCTATAGATTTTGCCTACCGTGTTCATACCGAAATCGGTCATCGCACGCGTGGCGCGAAAGTGAATGGCCGTATTGTGCCTTTGACGTATCAGTTGAAAACAGGAGAACAGATTGAGATTTTGACAGCCAAAGAAGGGCGTCCAAGTCGTGATTGGTTGAACCAAGACTCTGGCTATATTAATACCGCTCGTGCTCGGGCTAAGGTCGCACACTGGTTTAAGTTGCAAGCCAAGGACACTAATCAAGAAGAGGGCCGCCAGTTATTAATGCGTGAATTAGATCGCTTAGATCTAGAGCGACAGCCTTTAGCAGAGGTTGCTAACGCTATGAACATGAAAAGTGCTAACGATTTATGTGCGGGCATTGGCGCCGGCGACATTCGTCTTGGTCAAGTCATCAAATACATGGCTCGCAAAGCTGATTTTAAACAGCCTCAGCAAGAACTGCCGTTATTAAAAGCTTCTCAAAAAACCAGCAGCAATGATGATATTTCTATTCAAGGAGTGGGGCATTTATTGACCCAGATTGCACAATGCTGTCAGCCTGTTCCTGGAGATGATATTTCTGGTTATGTCACTTTAGGGCGCGGTGTGAGTGTTCATCGCCAAGATTGTGAAAACCTATTACATCTTGAAATGACTGAAGCGCAGCGCATTATAGAAGTGAGCTGGGGTAGTAAGGTCAGCCAGATGTATCCGGTCGATGTCGATATCAGTGCGTATGATAGAACTGGTTTGCTTCGCGATGTCAGCGTAGTGTTGGCCGATAGTCGCGTTAACGTCGTGGCCGTGAATACTAAATCTGATCAAAAAGATCACCTTGCTCATATGCAGATCACGGTAGAAATTGATAGTTTGTCTAAGTTAGGCCGCGTATTAAATAAACTGAATCAGTTACCCAACGTCGTCACGGTGCGCCGCTCTCGTAACAATAGATAAAGACGAGTGGATAATCGTTATGGATAAACCTTATGATCTGGCGGACCTCATCTATTTGATGCAGCGTTTACGTGATCCTGAGAGGGGTTGCCCTTGGGATATTAAGCAAACTTTCAATTCTATTATTCCCCATACTATTGAGGAAGCCCATGAGGTTGCTGAAGCCATCGAGTCTAAAGACTGGCCTCATGTTGAAGAAGAACTAGGGGATTTATTATTTCAGGTGATCTTTTACAGCCAGCTCGGTGATGAGAGTGGGTTGTTTGATTTTGGTTCGGTGATCGATGTGTTAGTGACTAAGCTGGTTCGTCGTCACCCGCATGTTTTTCCTGAGGGGGATCTCCACGGAAAACGCGACGCTGATTGCTGTCCAAGTGATGACGAAATACAGGCGCAGTGGCAAATCATTAAGCAGCAAGAAAAAACCCTAAAGGCTGGAGCAAAAAAAATTGAGACACTTGAGCTGGTGGACTATTTAAACGATATACCCAGGTCACTGCCAGAGCTAACGCGCGCCGACAAAATTCAGCGGGCCGTCTCGATGCGCGGTTTTGATTGGACCGAAATACAAGGGGTATTAGACAAGGTGCGTGAAGAGCTGCAAGAGGTAGAAGAAGAGATTGAACAGGCAGATATCCAACGTTTACAGCATGAAGTAGGTGATTTATTGTTTGCTTCCGTGAATGTTGCACGACATTTAGGTATTAATCCTGAGCAAGCTTTAGGGCAAGCGAATCGTCGTTTTAGTGAGCGTTATAGTTTAGTCGCAGCGAGTCTAGCGGCTAAAAATCGCAGTTTGGAGCTGGGAAATAGTAATCAAATAAGCAGCGGTGAAATGGAGCATGCTTGGAATGAAGCTAAAAAGCTTCATCCGCAGCTGCTGGCTAAGCTTGTGTCGGCAAACGATGTCTAAATTTTATGTTGTTTAATGAGCTGAGGTTTTTTTTGACTCGTGAATCTGTTTTAAATGCTTACGGGTTAAATTCAAAAAATTAGGCGTGGGGCCGACATCGGCATACATTGGATCACCTTGTTCATCGCAGGCAACAATCTCTTTTCCGGCGACATAAGGAAAACTACTGGTGACGTCAGTTAACGCACTGCTGATTAGGTCGCGAAGTAAATTCTCTCGGGGGTATTTGGGAAACATTTCGCACAAAGCTTCTAAACGCGCAGCGTCTTCTACCGAGAGTTTAATTTGATAACCCTCTTCGCTTAATTGGCCTGAGAATCCCTTTTCCCAATACTTCATTAATGTATTTAATTTCATAATAAACCTTATTAATCCTTATGCCATGATAAATTAAGTTTAGACGTTAAAACTCAGCTTACGCTTAGCAATAACAAAGTTTTACTAAATTGTTGTATAAATCAAATAAGTCTATAAGTTAAAACGGCACGTTCTATTTGCTACCGATTTATTCATAACCCACTAACAACATACATAGTACGTAGTTAGTGGTCAATCACAGGTTAACGCAGTGGAACGATTAATTTTTTTTATGCTTAACTATTAGCTTAACTATTAGCTTAATTAAGAGGGCGCGGGAATGTCAGATTTAGATCCATTATTACGAGATAAAGTGCGTAACTTGGGGCAGTTATTAGGGCAAACAATTGCCGATGACTGCGGTGATGAGATTTTTGAATTAATAGAAAATATTCGCAATTTATCAAAACGCGCTCATAACGGCAGCCCAGAAGATAAAGCGAAATTAATCGCTTTATTAAAAGGCCTAAAAGACAATGAGCTGGTACCTGTTGCTCGGGGCTTTAGTCAATTTTTGAATCTCGCTAACATTGCAGAGCAGCAGCATACTTTGAGCTGGCGTCGTGAAGAAGCGGACAGCGATAGTATGGAGGTCATACTGGACGATGTATTCTCTGCGATCGCCAAACAATTAAAAGGTGCACAACTGAATAAAGAATTGTGCAATTTGGATATTGAATTGGTATTAACGGCTCATCCCACTGAAATTATCCGCCGCACCTTAATAAAAAAATACGATGAAATTGTTGAAGTATTGCAAGTTCTTGACGATATTCGCGACGATCATCCTAAACGGAATGTATACAATCAACAGCTGGACAATTTAATCACTGAAATTTGGCGTTCAGATGAAATTCGCCAGCAAAGACCGAGTGCGGTTGAAGAAGCGAAATGGGGGTTTGCCGTTATTGAAAACTCCCTTTGGCAAGCCATTCCAAACTTGATGCGTGAGCTTGATGAAAAGTTAAAGGATAAGGGAGAAAAAACACTGCCTCTCGATGTATGCCCAATTCACTTTGCTTCTTGGATGGGAGGGGATCGAGACGGTAACCCGAACGTAACGGCTAATGTCACCGGAGAAGTACTGTATCTCGCTCGCTGGATGGCGGCGGATCTTTATTTACGTGATTTAGGTGGTTTGGCCAGCCAGTTATCAATGGTGCAGGCGACGGATAAACTGAAAGCTTGGGTAGGTGAGTGTAACGAGCCTTATCGTGAATGCATCAATCAGTTGAAGCGTAAATTAGAGCAAACTAAAGCGTGGGCTGCAGAAAGTGCACGTTTAAAAGCTCACAGCAGTTTGCCGCACATTTCAGAATTAAAAACGTTATTTGAGCCATTATTACTTTGTTATAAATCACTCTGTGAAACGGGCATGGAAAGCATCGCCAACGGTGAGTTATTAGATGTTATCCGTCGACTTTCTTGTTTCGGATTAACGCTGGCTAGGTTGGATATTCGTCAAGAATCAGATCGGCATAGTCAGGTTGTTGCTGAGCTGTGTGAATTCTATCAGTTGGGTGATTATCTCAGCTGGGATGAAGGGCAAAAACAAACATTCCTATTAAAAGAACTTCATAGCAAACGTCCATTATTACCGGCACAAGCGGAAGCTTGTGAGGTATCAAAAATCAAAGGGCAGCCGTTAGAAAATGAGCATTGGCAGCCCAGTGACGATTGCAACGAAGTGTTAAAAACGATGCAAGTTCTCGCTGACCAAGGTGATGAAGGGGTGGGCAATTATATTATTTCCATGGCCAGCGAACCGTCGGATATTTTATCCGTTGCACTGCTGTTAAAAGCGGCTGGTGTCGAACGACGACTGCCTATCGTACCCTTATTTGAAACTTTAGAAGATTTGCAGTTTGCTGCACAGCGCATGGATAAACTGTTTGCGTTACCTTGGTATAAAAAATATTGCGGATCCCATCAGCAAGTAATGATTGGCTATTCGGACTCTGCAAAAGACGCCGGTAATATGGCGGCTGCTTGGGCACAGTATAAAACTCAAGAAGAACTGGTGAATTGTGCACAGCGTCATGACGTTGAACTGACCTTGTTTCATGGGCGTGGCGGTACCGTTGGCCGCGGGGGTGGCCCAGCACAACGGGCAATCTTGGCTCAGCCTCCAGGATCAGTTAAAGGTCGCTTAAGAGTGACAGAGCAAGGCGAGATGATTCGATTTAAGTTTGGTTTTCCTGCAGTTGCCTTACGCAGTCTGAAAATTTACTTGGCTGCTGTACTAGAAGCTACCTTGCTTCCTCCGAAAGCCGCTGAAGCTGAATGGCGTGAATTAATGGAATCTATGGCGGAACAGAGTGTGACGTCTTACCGTGGCATGGTGCGAGAAGATAAAGATTTTGTGCCTTATTTTAGATCGGCAACTCCCGAGCAAGAATTGGGTAAGTTGGCCTTGGGAAGTCGACCCGCTAGAAGAAAAGCCAGTGGCGGTATTGAATCATTAAGAGCCATCCCGTGGATTTTCGCTTGGATGCAAATCCGTATGATGGTGCCTGCGTGGTTAGGTGCAGACCAAGCATTGGCTGATGCAAGTCAACGCGATGAAAAAACCATGTTATTGCTTCGAGATATGTATCAGCAGTGGCCATTTTTTGCTACTTACATTGATATGTTGGATATGATTGTGGGTAAGACTGATGTTGATATTGCCAGCTATTATGATCAGCAATTAGTCAGTGATGATTTGCAAGGGATCGGACAGGAATTGCGTCGACGTTTATCAACTATTGATACTTCTCTTAGGGTTATTAAGCCAGAGGTCGATGATCAAGCCCAATCACAGACCATGGATGTTCGGGGGACCTACACTGATCCATTGCACTATCTACAGGCCGAGCTTTTACAGCGTGCCCGCACAGAGCAGCATGATCCTGAAGTGGAGCGTGCATTAATGGTTTCAATGACGGGCATTGCCGCAGGTATGCGTAATACAGGCTAAATTCTTGATTATTGGTTGCTAGCGGAGTAGAGTTAGGCCTATTTTTTTTATGGCTTGGTTGTTTTTTATACAGCCAAGCTGGATATTGATTTCAGATCACGAGGGAAATACGCATGCGCGTAATCTTATTGGGCGCCCCAGGTGCAGGTAAAGGTACACAAGCTCAATTTATTTGTGAAAAGTATGATATTCCACAAATTTCAACCGGCGATATGCTCCGTGCAGCAGTTAAAGCAGAATCTCCGTTGGGTTTGCAGGTTAAAGATCTTATGGCGTCAGGCGGCTTAGTATCCGATGATACTATTATTGCCTTAGTAAAAGAGCGCATTACTGAAAGTGATTGTGCTAACGGTTTTTTGTTTGATGGATTTCCACGGACTATTCCACAAGCTGAAGCGATGGTTTCTGCCGGTGTTGACATCGATTATGTGATTGAAATTGATGTTGATGATGAAGAAATTGTGGGTCGTTTAAGCGGGCGTCGTGTTCATTCAGACTCTGGCCGTATTTATCATGTTATTTACAATCCACCAAAGGTGGAAGGTAAAGACGACGAAAGTGGTGAAGACCTTATTCAGCGCGCAGATGATTCAGAAGAAACTGTGCGTAAACGCTTAGGTATTTATCATGATCAGACTAAACCATTAGTTGCTTTCTATAAGCAGTTTGAGGTTAATCACTCGTCTACTAAATATGTGCATATTGCAGGTGTTGGCAGCTTAGAAGAAATTACCGGTAAGGTAATGGAATCTTTAGGTGCTTGATTATTATGAATAATCTTTAAAGATTGATAGAATAAAAAAGATCCGTAAGGGTCTTTTTTTATGTCTGAAATAAATAATAATTTAATGTGGCATAATAATATTATTTACTTTCAGCTTTAATATCAGGGATGAAATATTTTAATATAATAAGTTAAAGTATTTGAAATATCTTAAAATCGATAGGAGCATGTTGGTGGTTTTTATTTTACGAAGACAGTTGCCCAGTAAACTATTGCGATCAATGACCATCGTTAACTAACAGATATCGATAAAATATAAGAATTATCTGTGTATTATTTATAATACTTTTTAATGATGAGTTATCTCTTCTTCTCTTCTTCTCTTCTTCTCTTCTTCTCTTCTTCTCTTTATTCTTATCTTCTATTACTTAGAAAATTCAATTGTTATTATCGATTAATGGTCATTTTTTATTGTATTACTCTTGTTAAGTTAAACGGTTAAGTAATCGTAGCAAAGGATTTATTTTTATTTTCATAATTAGATAAACACTGTTTTATTAAAGTAGTGCGCGTTGAGTATTGAATGAATTTAAATGATTTAATCAATGCATTGATGATTTAACAAAATATAACGGTTTATTTCGGTTTTTTTATTAAAAACATGGCTATTCTTCGTCTTAGCTTTCGCACAATAATAATATTTGTGCTAATTTTAATGTGAATAAATTATTGGCTAATAAAGGAAATAATAATGGGCAGACCTAAAAATAATCCTACAGCAGTGACTGTAAAAAAAGCAGTCGCTAAAAAAGCACCCGTAAAACGAGTCGCTAAAAAAGCCGTGGCTAAAAAAGCAGTTGCTAAAACAACGGTAAAAACCGTTGCCGCGATTGCTCCAGCGGTAGCAAAAGCACAAATTGCTGTTGAAAAATCAATAAATGCAGTTGACGCTCAATTAGCCAAGGTTGCAGTAGCCGCTAAAAAACAAGCGGAAGCAAAAACTAAAGCTGGCAAGCCAAAAGCCACCGCTGCACTTAAACGTGTTGCAGTAACCGCTGGTAATAAAGTACGTGCTGAGAAAGTTAAGCTTGCTCCGGTTAAAGCCAAATTGAAAAATGCAAAAATTGCCTTGAAAGTGGCCGAGGTTGAATCCAAGACGGCAGAAGTAGAAGCGAAAGCAAAAGCAGTAGTCGCTGAATTTGAAGCCGCTTTACAAGCGAAGACAGGAATTGATTTGCAAAAAGCTTTGGCTGATTTTGAGAAAACTTGGAGTAAGTCACGTGAACGTCAAGTGGCTGCTAAAGTTAAAGTGCGGACAGCCAAAGAAACGAACAAAGCTAAAGCCGCGGCTAAAAAACTAGCCGCCAAAGTTAAATCTTTAGTTGCCCCCCAAAAAACAGTTACTAAGCCTGTCGCTAAAAAGCCAGCACCTAAAAAAGTAGCAGCTAAGAAACCAGCCCCTAAAAAGAAAACCGTTACTAATAAGAAAACGGTTAAAAAGTCTTAATTACCACTAGCGTGTGTGGGTTTAAAATCGCTTAGCGCAAGTGCTAGGCGATTCCTTTATGTTGGCCTAACTCAGTGATACAGCCTCAGGGGATTGAGGCTTTTTTATGCGCCTTTGTTTTGTTTATCTTTGTTAAACGTCGTTTTTTCAATCAGTGTTTTCATCTCTGCCGCTTGTTTTGCTATACTACGAGCCATTTCATTCATGCCAGTAAATTTAATGAGTAATATTTTAGTCTTCGATGCTTCTTCAGCTTGGTGTTCAGTCGCGCTTCATGTGAACGGTGTGCTCTATAGTGTTGCCGAAATGCAGCCACGCAAGCATGCCCAGCTCATTATGCCTATGATTGAAGATGTCTGTAATCGCGCCTCTATTAAGCCTGTTGAGATTGACGGGATTGCCTTTGGAAAAGGGCCAGGATCTTTTACGGGCTTGAGAATCGCAACTTCGGTTGCTCAAGGCCTATCGTTGGCAACAGGCGCTCGTTTATACGGAGTTTCTTCTCTAAAAGCGTTGGCTTGGCAGGGTATGAAGCAGCTTTCTACCAATGAACAGGTGCTAGCCATTATGAATGCGCATATGGGAGAGGTATTTTACGGTGCATATCGAAATACTGAACAGGGCTTAGTTGCCGTCATTGACGACAGTTTAGCAAAGCCGGCACAGGTCAACTTAACGGCGTTAAAAATGTCTCAATGGACTGGTGTAGGAGATGGGTTCCAGTTTACATCTGAGCTTCCTAGTAATATCACCGACCTTAAAGGCGTGCACGAAGATACTTATCCAATGGCAGAGTCCATGATGGATCTTGCTTTGGAAGCGTGGGAAAAAGATTATTTTACCACTGCAGAATTACAACAACCGGTTTATCTGCGTGATACTGTTGCTTGGAAGAAATTAGCAGAACAGCCTTCGTTATTAAAAAAATAATTATGTTGATTAATCCCGTGTTGGGCTTTCACCAGCGCTGGGCATTGAATCGATAGTATTAATATTTATCGTCATATCAATTAGGATGTAGTAAGCAATGGATCTGATTCAAATTATTGTATTGTCGTTATTGCAAGGCTTTACTGAGTTTTTACCTATCTCGAGTTCGGCACATTTGATTTTACCGTCAAAGATTTTAGGCTGGGCTGACCAGGGTTTGGCCTTTGATGTGGCAACGCATATAGGTACTTTGGCTGCCGTTATTCTTTATTTTCGTCGTGATGTATTCGTTATTACTCAAGGTTGGTTAACAACGGGTTTTTCTAAGCGTATGAATGATAACGGTCGATTAGCTTGGGCGATTGTTATTGCGACCCTTCCTGCTGGTTTAGTAGGGCTGATATACGGTGATTGGATTGAAATGAACTTACGCTCTAGCGAGGTTATTGCTTATGCGACGATTGGTTTCGGTATATTATTATTAGTCGCTGATCAAAAAGCGAATGAGCATAAAACTATTTTGCAAATGACGTTGTTAGCGGCAGTGGTGATTGGTTTATTCCAAGCACTTGCGTTAATTCCGGGCACGTCACGCTCGGGTATTACGATAACGGCAGCATTATTTTTGGGTTTTCAGCGAGACGCAGCTGCCCGTTTCTCATTTTTAATTTCAATACCGTTAATTTTAGCGGCAGGGCTATTAAAAACGAAAGAATTGGTTGAGCAAGCCACACAGGTTGATTGGGTGACTATTGGCTTGGCGGCCTCTATATCAGCTATCAGCGCTTATATTTGTATTTACTTCTTCCTAGCGTTGATCAACCGAATTGGCATGATGCCTTTTGTGGTGTATCGATTATTGCTCGGGGCTATGTTGTTGATTTGGTTTGTTTGATGAAAATTTTGGATGGTATCGTACAACGTTCCGCTACAGCGTTATGTGATTTAAATACCTGGTCGCAGGAATGGCAAATCGATCGCGTGGGCGAAGAATTATTGGCGCAAGACGGCCTTTATCTCATAGTTGATAGTGACCAAATAAGTATCCAGCAGGGAGGAAGAAAAGCTCCTGGACCTGTTTTCGTCGACTTCGTGAGTGGTGCGAGTGCCCATCGCCGTAAGTTTGGGGGTGGCAGAGGACAAAGTATTGCTAAAGCAGTCGGTATTAATAGTATTTATAGTCCGACCGTATTGGATGCAACCGCAGGTCTTGGGCGGGATGCTTTTGTATTGGCGACGCTTGGTTGTAATGTCACCTTGATAGAGCGTCACCCTGTGGTCTGCTTGTTGTTAAAGAGTGGCTTGCAGCGTGCTCAGGGTGACATAGAAATTGCAGACATCATGGCCCGTATGAGCTTAGTAGAAGGTGATTCGATTGACCTGTTAGCGAATTGGTTGACGCTAGGGCATGAACAGCCTGACATTGTTTATCTCGACCCGATGTTTCCCCATAACACTGC
>JBNMPQ010000008.1:0-27218 GCA_051276935.1 Oleispira sp.
ATGCCGGTATTTATGCTTTCAGAAGTCGTCGTGCTTAAACCGTAAATTTGAATTCAGAATTACCGGTTAATCGGTGATTCTGAATTCATTACTTCCCGCCGAGCGATTCTTAACCTATTCGTTTTTTTATTGATGGGCATAAACATGTTCATAACGCGCTAAAAACCCTAGTCCAGCCTGAAAGCCTAAGTTGTAATCATTATTTAGCGAATCATCACTGCTGCCGACTAAGCGACTGGCGAGTGCTTGCTCAGGATAAATTTGTACGATCTCTACATCTTTGGGTGGTTTATCAATAAAGTTCAATGTTGCTTGGTAGGCATTCTCATGATGAGTGATTAAATCCAATACTTTAGGGCAGCGATTGGCATTACATAACAATGATTTTAATTTGTGTGCCCAGGGCGATTGAACGGCAGTCCCTTTTGGCATAGTGCGTATAACTACAATCCGTTTTGCCCCTCGCTGATAGGCTTCTTCTACCGGAATAGGGGCTGACAAACCGCCATCGACATAATAGTGGTTATCAATTTTAACGCCTTTCTTATATAAAATAGGAAGTGCGCTAGACGCTTTTAATACAGTGAGCCAATTGTCACGAGTCGGTTCAAAAAATGTAGCGGTGCGATCATCAACCTTGGTTGCTGAAAATAACAGTTTACGTTTTGTTAGTCGCTCTTCTCCACAGCCTATATTCAATCTAATTTCAGCGTGCTCAACTTGATTAAAATACCAGTCTAAATCGACCGCGTGCTTGCCAATAAATGTGCGTGAAAGTTTGAAAAACTTGGGATCTCTTGAAAGTGAGGTAATCGAATGACGGCCAAAGCCTTTTTGGCAGGTCATGTAGCTCGATAAGTTTTGTGCGCCTGCTGAGGTACCTATTAACAAATCAAAGGGGTTGAAGCCTGCATGTAACCAGCTGTCTAATACCCCAGCAGTGAAGATGCCACGTTGGCCTCCCCCTTCAGCCACTAACGCAGTATTGCTCATCGGCTCTGTCGGTAAGCATTGATTTGATTGTCTGGTATGTGGCGTTGAATAAGACATAGAGGGTTTTACGCGGGTGCAGTGATTAAGAACGTCACTGTATCCTTGATGGTTAAATGCGTAAAATTAATATTATCTCTATAGTTAATAGTAATTTACTATCAATTATATTCCATTAATAATTTAGAAAAAGCGCTAATGAGTGTTTTCATCATCCTTATAAGGGTCTTCAAAACCGAGCTCGGCCATTACTACGCGTTCAATGCCTTCCATTTCTTCGGCTTCTTCATCTTCTATGTGGTCATAACCTAACAAGTGCAAACAACCATGAACAATCATGTGTGCCCAATGGGCGGTTAATGTTTTACCTTGTTCAATGGCTTCGCGCTCGACCACTTGCTTGCAGACGATCAGATCACCCAATAAAGGAATCGGAACGTGAGCGGGGGCTTCAAAAGGAAAAGATAACACGTTAGTCGGTTTATCTTTTCCACGATAGTCATTGTTCAGTTCTTGGCTTTCGGTTTCGTCGACAATACGAATCGTTAGCTCAGGCTCGTCGTATTCTGTCCGAGTAACAAGGGCAGCGGTTGCCCATTGCGTCAGTTGTTCTTCTGTTGGAAGATCATGTTCTTTTTCTACGGCAATCTGTACGTCTAGTTGCAGTTCTAGCTCGATTGGATTTACTTCTGAATGGGATTGGTCAGTCATTATTTATCGTGTTCGCTATTTAACGTATTACTGTTTATTTGTTTTCTTCAGGCAGAGAGCCTGAGGTTAAAATTGCATGGGTCGCTTGCAGTTGTGCGCTTTGCTCTAAAGCGATGCGTTTTTCTTCTGCGTACTTAGCGTCTTTGCGTTTTTTCTCGGCGGTTTCAAACTTGTCGTAGGCGTCGACGACTTTTTGAACCATGGGGTGACGCACAACGTCTGAGTTGGCGAAACGGATCAGACCTATGCCTTCAACCCCCTCTAAAACGTCGAGTACGTGACGTAAACCTGATTGTACACCACGCGGTAAGTCGACTTGGGTAATATCTCCTGTGACCACTGCTTTGGAGCCAAAGCCAATGCGAGTTAGAAACATCTTCATTTGTTCGCGTGTCGTATTTTGGCTCTCATCAAGAATCACGTAGCAATGGCTAAGGGTGCGGCCTCGCATGTAAGCCAGAGGGGCAACTTCAATGACATTACGTTCGATCAGTTTCTCGACTTGCTCACTGCCCAGCATGTCGTTGAGGGCGTCGTAGAGTGGGCGTAAATAGGGGTCAATTTTCTGTGATAAATCGCCGGGTAAAAAACCGAGTTTCTCGCCTGCTTCTACCGCGGGTCGTACTAATAAAATACGGCTGACTTCGTCGCGCATTAACGCTTCTACGGCACAGGCGACTGCCAGATAGGTTTTACCTGTTCCGGCAGGGCCAACACCAAAGTTAAGTACGTTTTCACGAATGGTTTTAAGATAGCCTTGCTGGTGGTCTCCCCGTGCTTGAATCATCATGCGGGGGGTTTTAATAACGTTGGCTTCGTCGTGATGAACGCTGGGATTTTTACGAGTATAAGAATATTCGGCTTTGGCTTCACGTAATAGCAAGTGGATGAGGTCTGGGGTGATCTCTGTGCCATTATGGGTTTCGCGATAGAGGCGATTGATTAGGTTTTTAACGGCGTGTGCTTTGTCGAGGTTGCCCTCTATCTGAAAACGAGCGCCACGATTGTATATCTTCAGTTTAAAATGGTCGGCGATCTGTTTGAGGTGGCTATCGAGTTGCCCACATAGGTTAGCAAGGCGCTTGGTATCTTCTGGTTCTACCCGGAAAGTAATGCCGTGCTTAGCACTCGTGTTGGCACTTTTAACGGCTGCGCTATTGCTGTCATTTTTAGAGTTAGCTGGCTCTTCACTTTGTACCGCTAGTTCATCACTCAACTTGGGTCTCGCTCCCGATTAATAAGTAGTTCTTTAGCTTATGCTGAATTGCGGGTAATCCGCAAGTCTATGTTCAATTGCGATAAGAAGAAACTTACTATCGATAACAAACGAAGTGCGGCGACTAAACCGACACTCCAAATGTTGGGATCTGTCTTAAGCAATCAATAAAATCACTTTTAGTCAGTTGATTATCTAATAGGCTAAATGAGGATCAATAACCGTACCCAGTAAACTGTTGCGTAAGGATTCGTCGATCGACACTTTAACGAATTTATTGATTAGACCAAGGTCATCAGACATAAAGTTTACAACACGGTTATTTTCCGTACGGCCTTGTAGTTGACCTTCGTGTTTCTTCGCTTTACCTGTGACTAAGATCGTTTCAATATTACCAACCATCTTGCGCGCGATGTCTTGAGCCTGTTGGTTAATACGGTCTTGAAGAATTTGCAAACGCTGCTTCTTCACGCTTTCGGGTGTATCGTCTGTAAGGTCCGACGCGGGTGTACCAGGGCGTGCGCTGTAGATGAAGCTGAAAGACATATCAAAGCCAATTTCAGCAATCAAATCCATCGTATCTTGGAAGTCTTGATCTGATTCACCCGGGAAGCCGATGATGAAATCAGACGACATACACAAATCAGGACGAATCTGAAGAATACGTTTAATTTTAGCGATGTATTCGTCACGGCCGTGGCCACGTTTCATTGCGCTTAAAATTTTGTCAGAACCACTTTGTACTGGCAGGTGCAAATGGCTCACTAACTCAGGAACCTCGGCGTAGACATCGATTAAACTATCGCTAAATTCCATGGGGTGCGAGGTGGTAAAACGAATGCGGTCGATGCCGTCGATATCAGCAACACGTGTGATCAGTTCTGCTAAATCAGCATAGTCTTCTGTATCACCTGCATTATTAATGTCGTTACCTTGTGCGTCAGAAATGATAACGCCCAGTCCATTGGTATTGGCCTTACTCGCCGCAACCGCTCCGCTGAAAACACCCCCACGATAAGCGTTGACGTTTTGGCCGAGCAGATTTACTTCACGCACACCTTGAGCGGCGATGGCTTCTACTTCTTTTAACACATCGTGCAATGGGCGACTCACTTCTTCGCCACGAGTATAGGGTACGACGCAGAATGAACAGTATTTTGAGCAACCTTCCATGATAGAAACAAACGCGCTGGCGCCTTCTACTTTAGGAGCGGGTAAATGGTCGAATTTTTCGATCTCTGGGAAAGAAATATCAACGACTTTTTCATTATTGGCCGATTTATCCAGCATTTCAGGCAAACGGTGTAAGGTTTGTGGGCCGAATACCATGTCGACCACGGGTGCGCGATGCATAATCGCTTTGCCTTCTTGGCTTGCCACACAGCCGCCAACGCCGATGATAAGATCAGGATTTTTCTCTTTTAAGTGCTTCCAGCGACCTAGCTGGTGGAATACCTTTTCTTGCGCTTTTTCACGGATAGAGCAGGTATTAAGCAGGATAACGTCTGCTTCTGACTCTTTATCGGTGATTTCCATATCATGGCTTTCACCCAACATATCAGCCATGCGAGACGAATCGTATTCGTTCATCTGACAACCGTGGGTTTTTATAAACAGCTTTTTAGCCATGATTCAGCGACCTTGTTTTAATCTGGGGTATACGTATTCAAAGATACAATTGCGCAGTATTATACTGCTCAATGGCTGAACAATCTAATCTTGTATCCTCTCCAGATTTTACTTACCAATAGGGCCAGCCTTAAAGAGTTAATTTTGCAGTCTGAAATGCCACGGTTAGCCAAATGAAAAACTAAAAGGATCTAATTGTACTTTCTTTCCAAGGGCAATATCCATACCAGCACCATCGGCATAACTCACCACTAGGGTTAAAATCCCACTTGCTGTGTTGTATATGTGTAGGGCATTTGAATCTACAACGTAGACATAGTCATTTAATACTGCAACGCCGCTGGCTTCGGTTAAATCTATTGAATCGACCAGTGTCATCGTCGCTAGATCAATCACTTTTATTGCATCGTCACCTGTCAATAGAGTAGGTTCGGAGGCATGAGGTTGGACTGTAATATAAGCATAGCCATCTTCGATTGCTAAAGAGGTGACATGACCTTGAATATTCAATTCTGCCAAAACAGCTAAATTAGTAGGATCGATTTTCTTTAATTTTTTATCTGTGAGGTTTGCTACGTATAAAAAACTGTCATCGTGCTCAATCCAACTGTGGTGGGTGCGCTCTTCTGTTGGGTATGATGTAGCATCAATGTCGTTAGCATTACTGGCAATAAGCTGGGGTATACTGATATTAGTGAAATCATATTTTTGTAATCCAGAAAAGTTAACGCCACCGTCTTGATGAATAATATACATATCGTCATTAAGTTTAGTAAATGACATTGTATCGTACTCTAATATGCTCACCTCTAGGCTAAAGTTATTGACATCAAAAACGTGTAATCCTCGGTACTCATCACCAATAAATATATGGTCATTATCGTAATACATATCTGTTACGCGTAAAAATGGGACTCCACTCGGAAAATTCTGAGCGACAGTATTTGAGGGATCAAAGGTCGATATGGTATCTAAATAAGTATTTCCAAATTGACTAAAGCTAGGAACAATAGCCCCAAATGGGAATGTTTCTACTAAAAATGATGAGTCTGTCGCAGTGGTGCTCAGCAGTGCTGGCGTTGTTGGGTTTTGTATATCGATAACTTTAAATTCACTGCCCGCTGCGACATAAGCATAAATAGCATTGTCTTCCGAACTATTAGGGTTTGCTGCACTATTATTATTTGTGCAGGCGATAATCTGGGTTAAAAAGAAAGCGCTGATAAGTACTTTCTTAACAGCATATAAATGTTCTGATTCTAGAATATTCATGATTATTCCTTTGGATAAAAACGTATGAGCATAGAGGCCAAATAAGTCTTTCGTACTCATTATGATGGTGAATTTATAGGGGTACTCTGTGCGGTGTCGTAGTTGTCCTTAAACTAAATTCACCGTTGTAGAATTTCCTTATGTAAGTAATTGTTTCAGTATGCTTATTAATAGTATGAAACCTATGAACAACTCACAACAGTAGCAAAGACAGCTAGGGTAAGGCTTCCGCAATAGCCTAGTTAAATTGGGAGTATTTCTCAGGATTTATTCGTATTATTAAGGCTAAAGAAAAAGATTAAATATAGAATCGAAAGAGCTGTAAATTAATCAAAAGAGCCACAAGGTTGATGCTGGCTAGACTTCAGCAAAGTCAGATAAAGAAAAAAATAATGAAAACGAATAAAATGTTAAATTTAATCAAATCTACATTTTTCAATGGTTTATTGTTATTGAGTTGGTCATTACCAGCCATACAGTGCTCCATACTTCCTTTTGGCAATCGATTGTCGTTGATGAATTTTTACCGTGAAAATATAACGTCAGTGTTTATTGTTGGGGTAACTAGCAGTGTAAGTATGATAAAATCGATTTTTTTATTGTGTGAGTTTTAGCCTAATGGCCGAGAAACCTACTGCTGAGCCGATTTATCGCGTTATTTTTAATAACCAAGGCGAAGTATATGAGCTGTATACCCGATATATCTTCCAAAGTGAGATGTATGGCTTTATTGAAGTCGAAGAATTGCTATTTGATGAGAGCCTTATTAGCGATGCCAGTGACGAGTCAGAAGCCAAGGCAAGTTTTGATAAATTGAAGTTGGAGTTTACGGGCGTTAAGCGCAGTTTTATCCCGTTACCTTCTATTATTCGTGTTGATGAGATGGAAAAGCCAGGTGTTGTTAAGGTTTCGCCGTCGAAAGATGATCCTGCTGGCAATGTTCGTCATTTTCCGATTTCAGCTTTTAAACGTCCACCTATAGAACCCTTTGACCCCTCTTCTGACGATTAACTCGGCGGCTTACCTAGAGTGACAGACGGCAGCTCGTTAAAGAGCTGCTTATAATCTTGTGTAAATTGGCTTAGATGCCAAAACCCCCATTTTGCAGCGATATCGGCAATCGATTCTTTTTCAGTTGCCAATAACTCTCTGCGCACGCCATTTAGTCTGCTTAAACGTAAATAACGCAGTGGACTAATCCCTAAAATGGTTTCGAAACTGTATTGCAGCGTTCGTCTGCTAACATGACTCAATGTGCACAAATCGTTAATGGTCACTGCACTGTCTTGATGTCCGCGTAAATAATCTTTTACTTGCTCGACGATTTGTTGACGACGAAAAAAACTCAGAGGCTCACTTTTTACCGATTGAGAATTTTCTAGGCTTTCTAATAAAGCCATCATAATGACATCGTGCTGAAGTTTAGCAGGGCGCTGGTGGCTGCTACTCATCTCGTTAGCGCTGAGTAAATTATTCAATATAAAGCGCAGCGCCATGATCGTCTTTGTTGGAAGAGTGAGGCGGCCTTGCTGATATAAATGAGTCCAATCAATTGAGATATTCTGGCTTTCAGCCATGGCTTGTATTTTGTTCTGTTCAACGACTAATCCATAGATATCAAAATTATGCGGCGTGATTAATTCAAATTCACGATTACCAGGTCGGCACATAATATTATTGCTATCAATACTCAGGCCATTAATTTTACTGTTTTTATTCTCATCAACAGGAATGCCTAACCATAAAGACTTGTCCCAGGTATTGCAGGTTTGGCGCAGCGCTTGGCTAGTATGTTCTTGGAATAGCTGAAGTCCTTCAAATTGTATTTCTACTAACTGACCATAAAAACTTCCAGCGCTCACTTGGTCATACTGCTGCTGCCAGTTTGTTAAATTATGAGCGTGTTGATCGGCATCCGTCGCTTCTACTTGTATTCGTCCATATTGAATAATTTCATTTTGTAAATAATCTTTGCCTTTAATTGGTGCGCTAGCTAAGGGTAATGATTTCATTTTGTGCATTCTCACTCGTATCGATTTAACTTCTGCATTAAATCCCATTTAAAACAGCGGGAAATATTGCCTAAACTCGATAACGGTTAAAAATACTGCTTGTTATCGTATTACTAACATTTTAAACAGCAAAAACTATTCCTTTTGCTGTTAATAAATTTGTTATCGATACGATCGTTAGTTTTTAGTGGGGAGAAAGTTAAGTGCACAGGCCGTTAGCAGTTTATAAATACGTTCTTGGTCAACGTACTTTTGAGTTCAAAGACTTGAAGGATTTAATGGCTAAAGCGACACCTGCGCGTTCAGGCGATCGTTTGGCTGGGGTCGCTGCCGAAAACGCTGAGCAACGTGCAGTTGCACAAATGTTATTAGCCGAGCTACCGTTGAAAACTTTTTTACAGGATTTGTTAATCCCTTATGAAGATGATGAGATCACACGGTTAATTATTGATGATCATGACATTGTGGCATTTTCATTAATATCACACTTAACCGTTGGTGATTTTCGTAATTGGTTATTGAGTGATCTAGCAACCCCCGAAGTACTGGCGCAAGTAAGGCCGGGTATCACCCCAGAAATGGCGGCGGCGGTGAGCAAGGTTATGCGTAATCAAGATCTTATTCTTGTTGCCAAAAAATGCCATGTAATCACTGCCTTCAGAAATACCATTGGATTGCCGGGACATTTATCCACCCGTTTACAACCTAACCATCCTACCGATGATGTCACCGGTATTGCCGCCAGCTTATTGGATGGTTTGTTATACGGCAGTGGTGATGCGGTTTTAGGGATTAATCCTGCGACGGATAACGTTGCTCAAGCAACTAAGCTGATGCAGTTGATGGATGAGGTGATTCAAAAGTATGAAATTCCAACCCAGTCATGTGTTTTAACTCATGTGACCAATACCTTAGAAGCGATTGAATTGGGTGCGCCTGTCGATTTGGTTTTTCAATCAATTGGTGGAACAGAAGCGACGAATTCAAGTTTTGGTTTTGACCTTGCAATCTTGGCCGAAGCAGAACAAGCGGCGTTATCGCTTAACCGCGGCACGGTGGGTAATAACGTGATGTATTTTGAAACCGGACAAGGCAGCGCGTTATCGGCGAATGCCCATCATGGTCTTGATCTTCAAACGTGTGAAACCCGCGCGTATGCGGTGGCGAGAAAATTTAATCCGTTACTGGTGAATACCGTTGTTGGCTTTATCGGCCCTGAATATTTATTTGATGGTAAAGAAATTATTCGTGCAGGGTTAGAAGATCATTTTTGTGGCAAGTTATTAGGCTTGCCGATGGGTTGTGATGTTTGCTATACCAATCACGCTGATGCTGATCAAAATGACATGGATAACTTATTAACCTTACTCGGGGTTGCGGGTTGTACCTTTATTATGGGCATACCGGGTTCAGACGACATCATGCTGAACTATCAAACTACTTCTTTTCACGACGCCCTTTATGCCCGTAAAGTTTTAGGCTTAGATCCTGCCCCTGAGTTTAAACACTGGTTAGAGAAAATGAATATTTTCGATGATGTTCATAATTACGTTTTAAACGATTCTTTACCCACGGCTTTTTCAGCATCACTGAATAATATTTTGGAGAAAAAGTGATGAGCGATAATAAGCATCGAATAAAGCATAATCAAAAAAACGATCAAGCAAACTTAATAGACAATAAACCAGCACATACCGTCGACAATCCTTGGCACGTATTGCGTCAATATACTGCAGCCCGCATTGGGTTAGGTCGCGCCGGTATCAGTGTACCGACCAAGCATTTATTAGCGTTTCAGTTAGCGCATGCTCAAGCGCAAGATGCAGTGCATTTACCGTTAGATACTGAGCAGTTAGTGACTGATATAGAAGCGCACTGTTTAAATGTTCATAGCCAAGTAAACGATCGCTCGCAGTATTTACAACGACCCGATTTAGGCCGCCGTTTAAATGATGATTCTATTGAGCTATTAAAAGAATCTACCGCGTCTAGTAATGATCCCTATGATTTAGCCATTGTTATTGTCGATGGTCTGTCATCTTTTGCCATTCAACAAAACGCCGCCCCATTACTGGAAATATTATCGCAACGGTTAGCTCAGCAAGCGTTAATAAAAGATGAAGAACGTACTTTTCGCTTGGCCCCCATTGTAATTGTGCAGCAAGGGCGGGTTGCCATTGGTGATGAAGTTGGTGAGATTTTAAATGCTAAATCAGTGCTGGTTTTCATTGGTGAACGTCCGGGATTAAGTTCCCCCGATAGTTTAGGCCTGTATTTAACTTGGTCGCCGAAAGTAGGGCTTACCGATGAGTCACGCAACTGTATTTCCAATGTGCGCCCGCAAGGGCTGATTTATAAAGAAGCGGTGAGTAAAGTCTTTTATTTACTTAGTGAAGCCCATCAGCGAAAGCTAACAGGAGTTAATTTAAAAGAACGTTCGTCAGAGTCCGATGATTCGTTATTGCAAAATAGTAAAGCACCAGATAATAAGAATTTTCTTCTCTCTTAGCGTTTATTTAAACGGTTTATGCAATAGACAGACGATTAAACATTAAGAGCAATAAGTAATAGTAAGAAATACAATCAAAATTAAAATGTTAAAACTAAAGTAAGGTGGATGTATGAACGAAAATACAGCAAGTAAAGATTATCTGGCTAAGCGCCAGTTAAAAAAAGGCAGTGCAGGCTGGCTTTTATTAACGGGCTTAGGTATCTCTTATGTTATATCCGGTGATTTTGCCGGTTGGAACTTTGGTATTGCAGAAGCCGGTTGGGGTGGCTTTGCCATTGCGGCGTGTTTAATGGCCGTGATGTATTTTGCTTTGGTTTTATCCTTAGCAGAAATGTCTTCGGCGATTCCCGCCGCAGGCGGTGGTTATAGTTTTGCACGCCAAGTCATGGGCCCCGCAGGAGGCTATTTAACCGGTTTGGCGATTCTTATTGAATATGTGTTAGCGCCCGCTGCCATTGTCATCTTTATTGGTTCGGCTGTTGAAGCGTTAATCGGTATTAATGGTCCTTGGGTTTATGCGGCTTTTTATGTTGCCTTTATCGCGATGCATTTAGTCGGTGCGGGTGAAGCATTAAAAGTAATGATGGTGATTACGGGTTTTGCGGTGTTTGCGATTATTGCAACAGCGATCGCATTATTAGCTGATTTTGATGCGTCGTTATTATTTGATATTCCCGTAACAGATGCCGTCGGCGCTTCTACTTTTATGCCGATGGGCTGGTATGGTATTTGGGCAGCATTGCCATTTGCTATGTGGCTTTTTTTAGCCGTTGAAGGTGTGCCTTTAGCAGCCGAAGAAGCAAAGAATCCTGAAAAAGATGTACCTAAAGGAATCATTGCAGCGATGTTGTTCTTATTGGTAACGGCTGTACTTGTCGTTGTTCTAGTAGCCGGTACAGGTGGTGCTGCAGCAATAGGTGCCAGTGCTGTGCCTTTAGTCGATGCGTTGAATGCAACGGGTAATAACAATTTAGCCATCATTGTGAATGTCTTGGGTCTTGCCGGTTTAGTCGCGTCATTCTTCTCGATTATTTATGGGTATAGCCGTTTAGTGTTTGCGCTATCTCGTGCTGGATATTTACCGAAGTTCTTATCGTTAACCAGTGATCGTAAAGCCCCAACTTGGGCCTTAGTTGTTCCTGGAATATTAGGTTTTCTTGCGTCGCTTAGTGGAGAAGGTGATTTGATGCTAGCGATGGCGGTAGTGGGTGCAACCATCTCTTATGCCTTGATGTCTTTGAGCCACATATTATTGCGCATTAAAGAGCCTGATATGCCACGTCCGTATAAAACACCGGGTGGTATAGTGACCTCTTCTACGGCGCTAATTTTATCGTTAGTCGCACTCACTGGTGTTTATGCATTTGATCCGCGTGCTTTTGGTTTTACCATTGCGTTGTATGCCCTCGGCGCTTGCTACTACTTTTTCTACAGTAAGCATCATTTGGTCGCTAAAACTGCGGAAGAAGAATTTGCTTTATTAGCCGCTGCTGAATTGGATTTGCAGCAGGATGATGATGAAGAAGAGCAGAAGCCAACAACACAACTAGCTTGATCTTGATGGTTAGTTTTATAAACAGCTAAACAGGACTTATCGCTGGCATTAATAAGTCCTGCTTCAAGTTGTTGGGGGTGCGACCACTCCAGCGCTTGAAGGCTCTGCGGTAATTAGGCATATCATTAAAATTTAAATAACGGGCTACTTGCGCATTATTAAAGCCATTACATTGATAGAGATACAGAGCAGTGGATAATCGTGCTTGATCTTGTAACTGTTGAAAGCGGCTATTGTGCTTTTTCAACTTACGCTTAAACGTTGCACTGCTCATCTTAAAATGTGTCGCGACATCTTCTAACGTTAACGATTGCCGAACGTTGGTCTGAATATAATCAAAAACCTGCTCAATAAAGCCAACGCTATCCGCCGAAGTGTGTTGGCACTGGCGTAAAGCAATATTGTAGGCGGTGCTCGTTTCATGTTGCCAGTTCTGGTGTAGATACGCTTTGTCGATGGCCATTACATCGATACCTAGATTAAAATATAACTGCTCACCTAAATTCACTTGATACTGTTCTTTATGCTTAGGTTGGCTATGACTGAAGCCAAAGTGCCAAGGCAGCTTCTGTTTAGAGCGAAAGCGACACAATGCGGCAAATCCTGTCATCCAAGATTCAATAACAAATTTCCTTTGCTCGCCAAGACCGATCGCATCACGCCATTGAATATAACAATAGCGGCTATCTTGAGTAATAATGGGTGTAATTAGCGGAGATAGCTTTAAACGATACTCGCTGAGTACTTGTAGTGTTTGATAAAGATTTTGGCAATTGCCTAATAATTGACTGAAGCAGTCGTAATGCCCTGGCCAAAGCGTATGTCCCCAGCGAAAACTTAAATCATTGTGTTTGTACTCGTGTTGAGCATTTTTAATTAAGCGTAAAAACTGCTGACCGCTGATGTTTTTTTCACCATTCACAACATCTTCATAAAATAATCCAGTTCCTGACAATAATTTATGACTGTTTATATTGTGGCTGCTTTGACGGTCTACTTTATGACTGCTTCGCCCTTGCACTAGATCAATTAGTAGTGCGGCATGATGATGCGCCGAATAAATCGGATCATCATTTTCATAAGATGAGAGTGAGTTAGAATTCATAATAAACGACTCATATTAAAACGGCCCTATGCGATTGCTCATGCTAGATCGCTGACATTAGCCAAGTGAATGGGCTTGTCTTTTAATAACGCAAGGTTTGCCCGTTCAAGCAGTTTCTCAGTAGGTTCTAACTCAAGGCCATTATTATTATCTGTTTGCCATTGCACGCAGCCAATGCTTAAACTTTGAAATTGAGAGGTTGAAGATTGCGAGACCTTAAAAGCAAAATGTTTCACCGCTTGTTTTAGCTCAGCGGCTATTTGTCGACCCTGAGTTGATGATGTATCGGGTAAAATAATGGCGAAACGATCACCGGCGTAACGACAGATTAAATCTTGCTGACGTAAGTTTAATAATATCAGCTCACACATTTCTAATAATAAACGGTCACCTTCTTGATGACCAAACTGTCGGTTAAATTTTGAGAAATCGTTAATGTCCACTATTAATAATACTAGGGATTGTTTTCGACTTATATTCTTGCGAGAAATAAGTTGTTGAGAGAGATACTCGAACTGTCCTGTTAAGGTCAGTTGGTCGAAGGCTCGATGTTCACGAAAAACTAACTCACGTTTACGCAGTTGATAGTTCAAAGCCAGTTGTTCTTGATGCCAGTGGTATAATCCATACGTGAGTAACAGGATACCTAAAGGCATGGCGATGGATTCCATTTGATCCCAGAGCAGCGAATTGGGCAGTTGTATGAATTCATCAAGGCTATCTTGCCAAAAGGCAAACAGCATAAAGCCGAGCCCGAGTGCTAACAAATCGCTAACGCGACCTTGGGGGCGACTGCCTAAGATAAAAATAATCCAGATCGCCAGAGCAATCGCACAGCCCCCTTCACCGGCAACATCTAGCCAATCAATCTTATCCCATGACTTAACCTCGCCTAAGAATAGACTCACAAAGGTAGATATAATGAGCAAACTAATAATCAGAAGTATTTTATTAAGATGTAATTTCAGCAGGCTGAACATAGTGCCGATTCCCGTACAATAAATAGTATTATTAGGGAATAGCAAAACTATGTGACAGTTATTTTACAACGCAGCAATTAGTTAACATATTTATTGGAGGTCAAATTAGCTCAGTGCACTGTCGTAAATAATTCAGTCGCTTGCTTTAATACTCCAAGACAGTGCTAGTTAGCGGGCTTGGTGAGGTCAAATTAGATCAAAAGGCAACGATCAAGTCTCTTAAAAGCCTCTTTCAAAGCGTATTAAATGCCTGGACCCTAGGTATTATTTTTTTTGTCATATTACTGTCATTTTATTTTTTTATGGTCACGCCAGATCAAATAAATAACGGGATGTGAATCAATCATGAACTCTGTATTAAAACCCTTAGTCGTTGCGATGGCATTGGCTTCTGCCGCTGTCGCAGCTGATGGAACGTTAGAAGGTCGAATTAGTGATGCCAGCAGCCGGGCTAATGTATCGGGTGCCGTTTTAAAGATTCAAGCACAAGATAATATAAAAAATAAACGTGAAATCCTGGTAGAAGACGGCCGCTTTCGTTTACCGAATCTGCCAGCAGGAAAGTACGATCTAAGCATTTCTTTAAGTAATGAAACCCTGTATCAAGACAGCATTGAAATCAAAGACAACGAAAACTTAGAAAGTAACATTGAAATTAATACCGACAGCCAGCCAGTAGAAGAAGTACTGGTAGTGGGTCAGGCGGCACAAATTCAACGCGCACTCGATCGCCAGCGTTATGCCGACAATATGATTAGTGCGATTAATGCCGACGCTATTGGTCAACTACCGGATAACAATGCGGCAGAAGCTTTGCAGCGTATTCCTGGTTTATCGATTGAGCGAGACCAGGGTGAAGGTCGTTTTGTGCGTGTGCGCGGTATTAGTCCAGATCTAAACAGTGTCTCAGTCAATGGCACTCAGGTGCCTGCGCCTGAATCCGGCAGTCGTGCGGTGGCTTTGGATGTGATACCCGCAGATCTATTAAGTAGCTTAGTCGTCACCAAAACCTTAACCCCTGATATGGATGCGAATTCAATTGGTGGCAGTATCGATGTTAAAAGTTTGTCAGCATTTGAGCGTGACGGCGGATTTTATACTCTGCGTGCAGAGGGGGGTTATGATGCGCACAGTGAAGAAACAAGTCCTGCGTTAGCGTTGACTGGGGGGAATACTTTTCAGCTCAGTGAAGAAAACCGCTTTGGCATTGCTGGCGCCTTAAGCTGGGAAAATAGAAAGTTCGGCTCTGATAATGTAGAAACCGGCAGTGCTTGGGATTTTGATGGTGATGACGGGGCGGCGTTAGAAGAATTTGAACAACGTGATTATACCATTGAGCGTGAGCGCATCGGCGCCGCATTGAATCTTGATTTAGAGCTCGGTTTGAATACATCTTTGTATCTACGCACGCTATACAGTGAGTACAGTGATGACGAACAACGCCAAGCGAGTGTGATTGAATTTGGTGAAGAAGAACTGAATGACGATAATGAATTAGAGTTCGATGGTAGCGGCCGTAGTGCCGGTGATACCGGTTTAGCCGAAGTTAAGCGTGAACTGAAAGATCGTAAAGAAACGCAGCGTATTTTCTCTACTACGCTTGGCGCTCAGCATTATATTAACGATTGGACGATTGATGTTACCGCCGGCTTTAGTAAAGCCAGTGAAGATGATCCCGGTGGTATCGGTAGTGCAGCGTTTAAAGCTGATGCCTTTGATGATATGGGTTTCACTAACAGTAAAAAACCAAAAGTTATTGCTTCTGCAGATTCATTAGATCCCAGTAATTATGAATTGGATGAAATTGAATATGAAACAGCACAAACTTCAGATATCCAAAAAAGTATAAAGTTTGATTTCACACATGATCTTTATGTAGATGACAATCCGGCGTTGGTTAAGTTTGGAGTGAAGGCCAGTCAGCGTGAAAAGAAACAGAATATTAACGAATATGTTTTTGAAGACTTGGATGAACATGGTTTTAGCGACGAGCAGCTGTCATTTGCGAACTTTACTGAGGGTCAGGTTGATTATGGGTTAGGAGCCTTTGGCCCTAAGATTTCTGCCGATAAAGTTAACCAACTGGTTGCTAGCTTAAATCGCGACGATTTTATTGATGAAGAAAAATCACGTATTGCTGATTACACGATTAATGAAGACATTCAGGCCGCTTATGTTATGGGCCGTATTGATATGGATGAGTTAAGAGTTTTAGCAGGGGTTCGTTATGAAGGCACAGAGCATCAGTTGAAGGGTGTACGTTCTGACGGTGATGCGAACTTTCAAAATATTGATGAAAAAAATAATTACTCTCATGTCTTACCAGCACTGCATGCGCGTTACCAATTAAGCGACGAGACTCAAATTCGTGCGGCATGGACTAACTCGGTTGTGCGACCTAGCTTTGAACAGCTAGCCCCTAGTTTTGTCGATGATGGCGAAGAAGCAGAATTTGGCAATACGCAGCTGAAGGCGCTTGAGTCTGCCAACTATGATTTGGGTATCGAGCACTTCACGGGAACGGCGGGTACGGTCTCCGCATTTGTTTTCTATAAAGATATTAAAAACTTTGTTTATGAAACAGATATTGCAGGTTCTGCTGGATGGGAAAATTACGACGAAGTGGTCACCTTTGAGAATGGCGAGCAAGCAAGCCTGACCGGTTTGGAGCTAGCTTACTCTCAAAAGATGAGCATGCTACCCGCACCCTTTAACGGTTTAATGCTGAGTACTAATGCAACGTTTAGCGAAAGTGATGCCCGCATTAGCAGTTTTGATGACGGCCAAAGAATTAATCGCGATATCACCATGCCGAATCAATCTGATGTGACCGGTAACTTTATCTTAGGTTTTGAACATAACGCTTTAATGCTCCGCATTGCCGCTAATTATAAATCTGAATACTTATTAGAAGTAGATGACATTGCTGATAACAGAAAAGATGTTTATCAAGCGGCTCAAACCCAGCTAGATTTTAGTGCTAGTTATGCAATTAAAAAAAATCTTAAAGTGAATTTTGAAATTGCTAATATTACCGACGAACCTTATTACACCTACAGTAATAAGGAAAAATACAATACACAATTTGAAGATTATGGTCAGACCTATCGCATTGGTTTGAGCTACAGCAACTTCTAATAATCGGATAATGATTTATGAATACCCTATTTAAACAAACACGTTTTAAAAATAGTTTGAGCCTGACGTTACTCGCGAGCGTATTGTCGACACTGCTAACTGGTTGCGGCTTACTGTCAGAGCATAGCTCTGCGGTCAGCGTACAACTTATTAACAGTGAGTTAGCTGAAAATATGAATCAGTTTGATCAGACTGATGAAATGATTGATAAATTTTCTGACAAGGTAGGCTATCCCCTTGAAGGCTTATGTTTCTATCAGCCACAAGGAAAAATGAGCCCACAACAAGTCTTTCTATTAGATGAGTCGTCAATGGCGCATCAAATGTTAATTCAGCAGCACGAAGGTGATTTCAGTCTGCAGGAAATTAGACAATTTCCATTGCCACCTAACGCAGAATATTGCGTAGTCGATGATGCTAGTGACCAGCTATTTGTTAGCGAAGAACACGTCGGGGTTTGGGTTTATTCCGCTCGTGCAGAAAGCGAAGTAAGTCGCGCCATTATCGATCTGGTTAAGCCTTATGGCAACTTGAATCAGAATAGCGGTCCGTTAGCGATGGTTAATCAGCAGCTTTTTGTGGCAGAAAAAGAAAGTCATTATATCCATCAGTATAGCGTTGATAAATATAAAACTTCCCAGGATAAGGTGATACTACACGGCAGTTATCAATTAGGCACGGAGGTAAAATTGGATGGGCTGAATGTTAAACAAGAGGGTGCTCACTTCATTTTAAATTATTTGGATGATAGCACCGAGAAAGCTTTTAAAGCTGAGGTATTAGTTGGCAATAATATAATGAATAATTCGCCCGCAAGTGAACGCTATATTATAACTATACCTGCAGATGCTGAAACTCAGCCTGTTAGCGATGCCGGTGATGCGGCAGATGATCCCGCTATTTGGCTGCACCCAACGGTAGCGGAAAAAAGCTTAGTATTCGGCACCAATAAGCAACGTGGATTATTAGTGTATGGTCTTGATGGCGCGCTAGTACAACAGCTGAATGTTGGGCGGGTAAATAACGTCGATATTCGCCAAGGGTTTACTTATAAGGGATCAGCTGCGGATATTGCCGCCGCCAGTCAGCGCGATAATCACAGTATTGCTTTGTTTCATATCTCACCGCTTGATGGTGAAGTCTTAGCGGTAAATGAAATTATTACGGGTTTAGATGATGTCTATGGCCTGTGTATGTATCGTGGCTTAGAGCGTAAGGTTTATGTATTTATTAATGATGAAGATGGTCGTTATGAACAATATGAAATCAGCGATAGCGCTACGGGCTGGTCAGGTAAACGGGTACGTGAATTCAGTGTCGGTTCGCAGCCAGAAGGGTGTGCTGCTGACGATAAAAATCAGCGCTTATTTGTCGGTGAAGAAAATGTCGCTTTATGGACCTTAGGGGCTGAGCCTGATGCCGATAAAAATAGTGATAGTAAGCTGGAAAAAATATCGGCCATCACTGATTATCTGCAGGTTGATATTGAAGGCATGGATTTGTATCAAACGGCGACTGAAAATTATTTATTGGTTTCCAGCCAAGGTAATGACAGTTATGTTCTGTTTCAAGCTGAGGCTCCTTATGAATACTTAGGTCGTTTTCGTATCGGTTTGAATGTTGCAAGTGGCATCGATGGCGCTTCCGAGACCGATGGCTTAGCCGTATCAAGTGCTTATCTGGGTGAAAAATATCCACAAGGTTTAGTCGTGGTGCAAGATGGCCGCAATTTATTCCCGCACCAAGCGCAGAACTTTAAATTGGTCTCTTGGCAGAAAATTGATCAGGAAATACTGCAGTGAAAAACACGTTAACGATGAATGGCTTTGCAGTTAATTTTTCTACGGCAATGTTGGTCGCTATGTTAGCGACTAACCTAGTAGGCTGCACAAACTCTGCTAGTACCTTGGCTTACCAGCAGTCATTACCCGATACGCAAGTTAATAATCCTTGGTTTCAGCAAGCGAAGAGTGACTTGCAGGATAAAATGCAAAATCCAGTGTTGAAGAATTCCTTCAGTAAAGCACGCAATGTGATCTTGTTTGTCGGTGATGGCATGGGAGTAAGTACCGTTTCTGCTGCGCGTATTTTACAAGGACAAATCGCTGGCCAAACGGGAGAGGAAAATTTATTAAGTTTTGAAAAGTTTCCTTTCTCTGGTTTTTCTAAAACCTATAACGTCAATCAGCAAACGCCGGATTCTGCCGGCACAATGACCGCGATGATGACGGGAATTAAAACGGATGCTGGGGTTTTGTCGGTTGATGAACAGGCGAATCGTGGCGATTGTGCTTCAGCCAAAGGGCGTGAGGTTACCACGCTATTAGAACTGGCTGCGTTAGCAGGGAAGGCGACGGGTATTGTTACGACGGCGCGAATCACTCATGCCACGCCTGCCGCAAGTTATGCCAAATCTGCAGAACGTGATTGGGAAGATGATTCTGATTTAAGCAGGGAGGCAAAAGCGGCGGGCTGTATCGACATTGCCCAGCAGCTGTTGGCGTTTAAAAGCGGTATTGATGTGGTACTCGGCGGTGGACGTAAACACTTTTTACCCGTCGATCAACTGTCGGGCCAGCAGGGCAAACGTCAGGATGGAAAAAACCTGATTGAGCAGTGGCAAAAAACGTATCCGCAAGGCCAATACGTTGATTCTAAACAACAGTTATTAACCTTAAATAGCCAAAGCGATGGTCCAGTATTGGGTTTGTTCAATAATTCTCATATGAGTTATGCTGCCGAAAATTCTGCAGAGCCGAGTTTAGTGGAAATGACCAATGCCGCACTTTCAACATTGAAAAAAGAGGATGGCGGTTTTTTCTTAATCGTCGAAGCGGGGCGTATCGATCACGGCCATCATGCAGGCAATGCGTATAATGCCTTGAATGAAACCATCGAGTTATCGGATGCGGTTGAGTCAGTATTAGCGCAAGTGGATTTATCCGAGACGCTTGTCGTTGTAACTGCCGACCACAGTCACGTTATGACGTTTGCCGGTTATCCTAAGCGGGGTAATCCGATCTTAGGTAAAGTGGTTGCCGCAGGAGAAGATATACCAACGTTAGCAGCAGATGGACTCCCTTATACGACCTTGTCTTATATGAATGGACGCGGCATGCATGATCTAGGCTCAGAAGGGGATGCGGATGCGGTTAAAGCACTGGCAATTAATGTCGGGCGCAAAGACATTACCGAGATTAATACGCAATTGCCTGGCTATCATCAAGAAGCGTTAATACCCCGACATTCTGAAACCCATGGTGGCGAAGATGTGGGGATTTATGCGACAGGACCAGGCGCACAGTGGTTAACTGGCGTGAACGAACAGAACATGATTTTTCATGTGATTGCTCAGAGTTTATTCTCTAAGGATTGACGTTTCTTATGGCAGTTAGTTATGGCAGTTAGTTATGGAAGTTAGTTATGGACGTTGCTGAATAGAGCACAAAAAAAAGGAGCGACTAGAATGTCTAGTCGCTCCTTTTTTTATCTACTGCTTTATCTTCTGTTCTTTAAGCCTGAATCAATTAAAGGGCTTAATTTACCCGTATAGTTAACGGCTTTTACGCATCACTTTTTCTACTTCCGTCGCCAGTGTTGCTGCTTGCTCATCGAATGGGCGATGACGAATATCGTCATGCTTCAATGCTACAGAAACACGGTATAACCAACGCTCAACACGCAGTGCAATGGCTTCTGCGTTATCACCATTGGCATTGTTGATTTCGTTAGAAAAATCCGTGATGATGTTGGCGTGATCAGCTGCGCGTTGAGCGTCGTGAGTCACTTGCATAATCTGCTTTTTAGCGCGTGGTGTTTTGCTGATTAATGATTGTGCTTTCAGCATACTGCGCGTTGCCACTGCCCAGCTGTTAGGGGCAATACTATCGCCGCCTTTGCCTTTGATATTGCTTAGCTGGTCTTTAATCGACTGAAGTTGAATGAATTCAATGGTTTCAACTTCGTTGCTGTGCATGCGAGGCAATAATTCTTTTTGCCCTTTTTGTGCTTCAGGTACTTTGCCATCTTCGATTAGGTCGATCAGTTTTACGATAGTCGCAGTGACTTTTTTATAGTCTTCTGGGTAGTATTTGTCTGCTTTGATTTCAAGCAATTTTTCTTTGTGTTTGAGTGCTTGGCGCAATGTGCTGATCACGATCTTCTTAGTTGCTAGACCTGCTTCAAGAGTTTTTTTAGAAGCCATTGCAATAGGTTTTACTTCTCCATCTGGCTTGCCTGACGTGTGCATACCGCGCGCTTCAATAAGTTTATCTTGAGCTATTTTAAGGTGACGAGGTGCGTAATAAACAAGATTTTCAGTTTTTCCTAACTCTATATTCATTTGTGCACGCTGAATACTTTTAGCTGCAGATTCATCGGCCATGGCCGCATCTTTTTGAGCTTCAAGCTCGATATAGTCTAAGTTGGCAACCTTAGTCGCGCAGCCTGTTATTAAGCTTGCAGAAAGAATCGCAGTCAGAGGTAATAAACGCAAGATGTGCATGAGTAGTTCTCTTTTCCAATTATTGTATTATTGGATCGAATGGTATCACTTTTATCATATAAGTGAACTTTTTGACCCTTCTTGACTATGAGAAGCTCAACTACACTTATAATGGGTTAGAAGTAAAGTGTGTGCTGGTGCTATAAAAAATGCATCAAAAAAATATTAATTTTCTTGCGTGCACTTTTTAGGCCTGCTAATAATATATTGGCGTTATAAATAAAGAATGTGATGTATAGCCCGTGCGAAATAAGCCACAGAGGAGTGAGCGACATGAGTGCCGTATTACAACCCTTGTTTTGGCGTTTAGCCAACGAACAAAATTCTGACATGGATATTGTCAGTGTGCTTATGCCCCGAGGTGCGGAAGAAGAGAGGGTTGCGATTGAGTACGCGATTGATGTCACTTTTAAACCTTCTGCTCAGCACCAAAGTCCCATTGATTTACGCTGGTCGGAAGAAGACAGTGAATTGTTTGTGAGTCTACTGCAAAAGGTAATGAACATTGGTGATAAGCATATCGAGCTTGATATTGAAGACAACATGATTCAAAGCTTGATTCACTTGGTGGCAACGGCTCGTTTTCATACTCCGTGGCCCGGAGATGAGCTAGAGGGTGAAGATTTCATGACGTATCGCAAAGAAATTGAAGTAGGCGATTTGGTTTCTTTAAATACTATTTATGGTTTTTACAGCGCGGTGGTGGTGGCGTTGGATTCAATTGATGCGACAGTGGTATTGTTGGATGACATTATGGCTCCAGAAGCGTTCCGCGAGCATGAAGAGCAGCAAGACGTGATTATGCCAAGCCACAGCTTATTAATGCTTAATCGAGTGTGTGTATTGCAGGCTGAATTTGCTGAAGATGTTGAAGCGACGGTACTGCATTAATACTGCATTAGTGCCAGTGCATTGGTTATATTGATAGCGCGAAGGCACTTTAAGGCCTTCGCTTTATCATAGTCTTGCTAGTGTTTAGTCATCACTAGGCTTATGCGGTGCTGGATTTTTCTTTTTCTTAATCGGTGAGAAACCTTTGGTGTCCATCAAGTTGCTTGGCTTTGGCTGAGGACGGCTAGGGCGTGGGCCATTCGCTTTCTTAGCACTGACCTTCTTAGGACCAGGAGCAGCACCTTTACCAGGGCGCTTATCACGACCAGGACCGGCTTTCTTCTTCTTAACACCGGCTGCTTTGCCAGACGCTTTTAAGCGCTTAGGGCCACTGTAAGCCCCTTTCAATTCTTTAATCGCGCGATGTTCAAAATCTTGTTTGATGTAGCGCTCAATGGCCGCTTTTAAGTTCCACTCAGTATGATTGATCAATGAGATCGCAGTACCGGTTTCGCCAGCACGGCCTGTTCGGCCAATACGGTGAACATAGTCATCGCCTTTACGCGCCATATCGTAGTTAACAACCAGGTCAATGCCTTTAACATCCAAACCACGAGAAGCAACGTCGGTCGCAACCAATACGTTGATCTTACCTTCGCGGAATAACTGCATCGTCGCGTTACGCTGGTCTTGGCTTAATTCACCGTGCAAGACGGCACAACGACAACTGTGTTGACGCAAGAACACGTTTAAACGTTCTGACTCAATACGGGTATTGGTAAAAATGATGGCTTTTTCATAGTCATCATTCGATAGCAACCAGCTTAGTAGGCGGTCTTTATGAGCAGCATCGTCGGCTAGAATGACTTGCTGTTTAATATTGTCGTGCTTGTCTTGAACCGTCGCCGTGGTAATTTCCATCGGGTTATCAAGGACTTTGGCCGCTACGCGAGCGATTCCCTTATGGTGCAGCGTTGCCGAGAACAATAACGTTTGGCGATGGCCTTCGTTACATTCGCCCGATATGATTTCCATGTCTTCTGCGAAGCCCATGTCCAGCATGCGGTCAGCTTCATCTAGCACAAGAATTTCTAGGCCAACTAAGTCGGTTGAACGACGCTTGATATGGTCAACTAAACGACCCGGGGTCGAAACGACGATTTCTGGATTCTTACGCAACATCGCGGCTTGGAATTTAAAGTCATCACCACCGGTCAACAGGCCAACGTTCATGCCGGTTACGTCAGTGAACTGCTTAGTCGCCTTGAATACTTGGCGGGCTAGCTCACGAGTCGGGCATAAAATGAGGCCGCGAGTCCCTTGGATCACCGACTTAGATTCTAAGAACTTTTGCATCATAGGCAGTATGTACGCCAATGTTTTACCACTGCCCGTTTCTGCACAAACCTGAAGATCTTTGCCATCTAAAGCGTGAGGAATCGAAGCTTTCTGCACGTCAGTCGGAATCCTAAGCCTAAGATTATCAAGGGCCTTTTCGATACGATCGTGAATAAAAAAATCAGAGAAAGAAGTAATTTCAGCAGACAAGGGAAAGCCTCGGTGGAGTGTTCTAAACAATAAGGAACAGAGTATGGATAAAAGTCTAGCTACATTCTACCAGATTGGTTGTTTTTTGCTGCTTCTTTCAACAATTTAGCCAATAGCAAAGCCGCAGGGCCCGTATTGGCCTTATCGGAAAATATAAGGTTCAAATTAGACGCGATTGTGCCCCCGCCATCAATGTCTAATTCTCTCAACTCACCGGCATCAATCGCCGGTTGAGCAATGCTTCTTGCTAATACACCGGAGCCAAAACCAAGCTTTAATAATTCCAACGCTTCACGCATGTTGGGTACGGTCCAGCGTTGATCTGAGCCTAGGTATCCACGGTTTTCACGGCGGTAGTTACCAGAGTCACGAATTACGATTTGGCGATGGAGCTTCATATCGCTGTGATAAATGGCGCGGCCAATATGATGTAACGGATGATCAGGGTGAGCGACACGTACAAATTCCATGTCAATAATCGGTTCGCCGACCATGCCACTCGGTATCATATGATTAATAGCGATCTGGGCTTCACCGTGACGCAGCTTATCGTCGACTCCAGAGAGTACTTCTACATATATCTCTAGCCGGGTCTGTGGGCACTGTTCTCCAAATGCTTTCAGTGCAGAGTGCAGTATGTGGCTGGGGAACATGTCGTTGAGTACGAGTCCTATTTGCGGCTCCCAGCCTGCTGAGAAGTCAGCAGCCACTTTTTCTGCTGCGCTTGCGGCATGGATGAGATCTTTTGCTCGCTGAAGCATAAGTTTACCAGCGTCAGTCAGCACGGCTTTTCGCCCTTTGTGCTCAAAGACTTTAACGCCTAAACCTTGCTGCATCTTTTGCATTGCGTAGCTGATACTGCTTTGGCTTTTTAACAGTTTGTCAGCGGCGGCTTGGAAGCTTCCCTCTTCTACTACCGTGATGAACATAGACCATTGTTCAAGCGATACTTGAGGCATTGGAGTCTTTGATCTTGAAAACACAGACATGAATGATGGCCTAATCATCTAAAAAGTCGATTGAATAGATCGGTTTTAGCCACTACCTAATCAAAATTATAGATATATAATAATCTCATTAACTCGAAGCAGCAACTTAAGAACGTTGCTTAGACGGTAATTCGAGAAAACAATTTAGCTAGAAATAGTGATGAGAGAAATAGATTATGAAAATTGTACACATTGATTCAAGTATTTCGGGTCGTGAAGGCAACTCTTCCATTTTAGCTAAATCGGTTGTTGATCAATTAGTTGCTCGCCCACTAGAGCAGGGTAAGCAATTACAAGTTCATTATCGAGATTTAAACCAAGAAGGTTTGGGCCATTTAAGCCATGAAATCTTTTCAGGTTTTCAATTAGCATCTGCTGACCGTAATGAGATCCAACACGCGGCGGCAAAGCGTTCTGAAACGTATATTGAAGAATTGCGAGAAGCCGATGCGTTAGTGCTTGCAGTACCCATGTATAACTTTGCGGTACCTTCAACGGTAAAAGCTTGGATCGATCATATTGCGCGCGCGGGTATCAGTTTCGCTTATGGCGACAACGGCCCTGTTGGTTTGTTGAATGTGAAAAAGGCTTACGTGATTTCAACACGGGGTGGCCAATATGCGGGTACTGAATTTGATCACCAAGCCCCTTGGGTTGAACAGGTTTTAAAATTTTTGGGCGTCCAAGACGTTGAGTTTATTTTTGCCGAAGGTATGGCCGGTGGTCATGCTGAGCAGTCAGTAAGTGCAGCAAATCAAAAAATTGCTGAGTTAGCGTAAACATTAATTAATAAGATTTTGGAGAAGACTATGAGTGCACTTGAATTACAAAGCGCAATGAGCGATACCTTATTACAGTTGGTATTAACGCAAAAAGCACAGTCGAAGAAACAGCGCGAGCTTCTTGCTGAGCAAGCGTCTTCCCATACCATTTCTTCATCAAAAGTTTATGCTAAAGCGGCTTAGATGGCCTTTTTAGAGACGACGGCCCTTTTTTGATAAAACCTTTAAACCGATTAAACCAATAAATGCGCAGCTCCCCATTACCCAAGCCATAGGGCTTAGGGTATGTTGCTGGGTCGCGACGAATTGCATCTCGTGTAAGTAAGACCAAAAAATGCCAACGATCGCGCCTAGGGTAAATTCTGTAACGCCAATCACGGCGGTTGCAGTACCGCTGATATCAGGAAAAAAGTTGAGTGTGCCCGCTGTCGCATTTGCAGCAATTAAGCCAAGTGACCCGACGAACAGCATATTTAATCCCACAATTAAATAAAGACCGGCGTTTGCATAACTGGCAATAATGAGAGCAATACCGCACACCAATTGTATTAACAGCCCTACGGTTAATATATTCATTGAAGAATAATGATTCAGTGCCCAGAGATTAATTCGATTCATAAGCATCATTACCAATATATTAGCCCCAAATAAAAAGGGAAAT
This sequence comes from Oleispira sp., assembly GCA_051276935.1. Lineage (GTDB taxonomy): Bacteria > Pseudomonadota > Gammaproteobacteria > Pseudomonadales > Oceanobacteraceae > Oleispira. Next base: position 26,436 of record JBNMPQ010000008.1, read on the forward strand.
AGTTGCACGCTGACTGAATAGTATTCTAGATACGTAAAAGCGGATGAGGTAATAAAAACAAACATGCCACTGAAAGCAAAGCTAATAGCTATGATGTAACCCATGGCTTGGCGATGGGTTACTACGCGTTTGTAAGACTGCCAAAGAGAAGATTTTGTTGTGTTGTTTTTTGTTAACCGTCGTTCTTTTGTATGTGTTTCAGGCAAGTGCCAAAGTAAAAGCAACATAACAATAAGAGAGTACAGTGATAGGCAAAGAAAAATGGCTTGCCAATCAAAAAATTTAACGATAAAAGCACCTAGCATCGGCGCGATTAACGGTGCTGACATCATAACAATGGCGACCATAGATAACACTTTAGCCATCTCATCGCCGGAAAACAAATCACGAATCATGGCAGAAGAGTTTACCGTTGCCATACCCCCGCCGATCGCTTGCAGTGCTCGTAAAAATAACAGCTGATCGATCGACTCTGTCTGCGTCAGACATAAACTGGTGATCGAAAAGACGATGAGCCCTAACGCAATAATCGGTTTTCTCCCCATTCGATCGGAAGCAGGACCCCCCATAAGTTGGCCAATAGCAAAGCCAAAAAGAAAGGTACTGATGCTGACTTCAACGTAATGAATTGGTGTTGATAAATCGATTGCCATGACTTGCATTGCGGGTAGATACATATCGACAGCAAAGGGCGCAACTGCGGTGAGCATTGCGAGTAAGATGGCGAGAGATCGTATAGAGAGAGTGGGCATCGTATTCCCGAAGTTGATACTTTAAATTTAA